>JBAZBG010000071.1:0-8487 GCA_041671585.1 Arenimonas sp.
CGCTCGCCTACTACAACCTGGGTGACGTGAAGAGCGCCCGCAAGCATCTGGCCATTGCGGTGGAAACCAGCACCACCAAGAGCAATCGCGAACTGTATGCGGCGAAGCTCGCGGAAATCAGCGGCGCCAGTGCGCAGAGCCGGCAGCGATAGGCGCGCGGCGCCCCCAGCGTAGCTCTGGCGCAGCCACGTGGCGTCTCCGCCGTACCTCCGCCGCAGTTGAGCCACCGCAGCCAATGCGCCCGACGCTTTGGCCCGGGTGTATCCTGTGCGCCCCCGCACCCTCAGAAAAACATGCCGCCCACTGCTGAGTCCCGCGCATCGGCCAGCCAGCCAGCCCGAACCGGCACTCAAGCCCACTACAAGCTCTCGGTCGCCCCGATGATGGATTGGACCGACCGGCACTGCCGCGCGTTCCATCGCATCCTGGCGCCCGATGCCCTGCTGTACACCGAAATGGTGCACGCCCAGGCGGTATTGCACGGCGACCGCGAACGCCTGCTTGGCTTCGACGCCTGCGAACATCCGCTGGCCCTGCAGCTGGGCGGCAGCGAACCCTCGCAGTTGGCCGAAGCCACGCGCATCGGCGCGCAGTGGGGCTACGACGAAGTCAATCTCAACGTCGGCTGTCCTTCCGATCGCGTGCAGGCCGGTCGCTTCGGCGCCTGCCTGATGAAGGAACCTTCCGTGGTTGCCGAGTGCGTCGGCGCCATGCGCGCCGTCGCCGGCATTCCGGTCACGGTGAAATGCCGGCTTGGCGTCGACGAGCAGGAAGACTATCCGGCGTTCCTCGCCTTTATCGACACGGTGGCGGGGGCAGGTTGCGAAGAATTCGTCGTGCATGCGCGCAAGGCCTGGCTGAGCGGTCTGTCGCCGAAGGAAAATCGCGACATTCCGCCGTTGCGCTACGACTGGGTGTACCGGCTGAAACAGGAACGCCCGCAGCTGCGCATCGTCCTCAACGGCGGCCTGAGCACCGTCGAAGACAGCCTGGCGCAGCTGGATCGCGTCGATGCCGTCATGCTCGGCCGCACCGCTTACCACGAACCGTATCGCCTGCATCAGCTCGACTGCGCGTTGGCGGGCCGCGAGCCGCTTTCGCGCGAGGCCTTGCTGCGTGCCTACCTGCCGTACGTGGAAAAACAACTGGACCAGGGCGTCGCGCTCAAGCACATCAGCCGGCACGTGCTCGGACTCTTCCACGCCCGACCCGGTGGCCGCGCATTCCGGCAGATACTTAGCGAGGGCGCACCGAAACCCGACGCCAGCGTCGAACTGCTCGAAAAAGCCCTGGCCGCCACCCGCCCCACTTTGGAGAACGCTGCTTGATCACCCGCGACCTCGACGTCTTCAGCCAGTTCGCGCGCAACTGCGCCACCGACTTCGGCCCGTCCTGCGCCAAGGCGGCGTTCCTGATCGCCCCGGAAAACTTCGCGCTCGCCGAGCAATCGGCCAGCGACAACCGCTACATGGATTTGCAGAAGTCCGTCGACGCCGAACGTGCGCTGGCCCAGCACCGCGACTTGCACCGCGCGCTGTCGAAAACCTTGCCGACGCTGGCGTTTCCCGGCAATGGCGACACGCCGGACGCGCTGTTTCCGAACAATGTTTTCGCGACCGCGGCCGGACACCTGATCCTCGGTCACATGCGCCATCCGGTGCGCCAGGCCGAAGTCGAGCGCGACGACATCCGCCGGTTCTTTCGCGACCTGCTCGGCTATGCCGAAACCGACCTGCGCCTGCAGCCCGGTATTTGCGAGCTGACCGGCTCGCTGATCATCGATCATCGCCGCGGGCTCGGTTTCTGCGGCTTGTCCGAACGCTGCGACGAGGCCGGCGCGACAGCGATGCATCATGCGTTCGGACTGCGCGCAACCTTGATGTTCGACCTGGCGCCCGGCGAGTACCACAGCAATGTCGTGCTCAGCGTGTTGGCCGGTCGCGCCGTGGTGCTGGCAGCCGATGGCTTCGCCGATGCGGCCGTCGTGGAGACGATTGCCGCGCTGTATGCACCGCAGGTGGTGCGACTGTCCGCCGCCGAGAAGCTGGCATTCGCCGGCAACTGTCTGGCCTTGTCTGCGGATCAGGTCTGGATGAGCGAGGCGGCTTTGCAGAGGCTGTCCGCCGACCACCGGACGCTTCTGGAGGGGGCCGGGTTTGCCCTGCACAGCGTGCCGCTGGACGAGATAGAGAAGGCGGGCGGCTCCTTGCGCTGCTGCGTTGCCGAGATCTATTGATTCACGTAGGCGTTCAGGTTCAGATAGGATTCACTGCCTGACCGCCAGAATTCGCGGCGTAACAAGGCAATTCATCTTTTCAGGGACAACTGGCAAAGCACATGTTCAGCGTTTCTCGCCTGGCTAAACGGCTCCTCCACTCCGCGCTTCTGATCGGAACGGGCACCGTTTGGGCGCAGGCGCCACCGCCAAACGTTCCCCAATCCGGCCCGCAGGCCAAGGGGAACCGGTCGACCCTGCCCGATTCGGTGCGCCGGGTCGAGCGCCAGACCGGTGGTGAGGTGCTGCGCGCCGAGCCCATGCAACGCGACGGGCACGAGGTCTACCGCCTGAAAGTACTGACCGCCGACGGTCGCGTTCGTGTCGTCCAGGACGATCCGAGCGACCGCCCGGCGGACGAGCGTCCGGCTCGTCGCAAAGGCAAAGAAAAACCGCCGTCCAGGGATTCGGACGTAGAACCGCCACAGAATTGATCTGGCTTTCGCAGCCGGATCCGTCGAAGGAGACGACATGCGTATTTTGCTGGTGGAAGATGAGGCCCCGCTTCGCGAGACCTTGACCGCGCGCCTGAAGCGGGAAGGATTCGCCGTCGATGCCGCCGCCGATGGTGAGGAAGGCCTGTACCACGGGCGCGAATTGCCGTTCGATGTCGCGGTGATCGACCTCGGCCTGCCCAAGATGTCGGGCATGGACCTGGTCCGCAACCTGCGCACCGAGGGCAAGAAATTTCCGATCCTGATCCTGACCGCGCGATCCAGCTGGCAGGACAAGGTCGAGGGCCTCAAGGCCGGGGCCGACGATTACCTGGTCAAGCCCTTCCACGTCGAAGAGCTGCTGGCGCGCATCAATGCCCTGCTGCGTCGCGCTGCCGGCTGGAGCAAGCCGGCGCTCGACTGCGGTCCGGTCAGCCTGGATCTGTCGGCGCAAACAGTCAGCGTCAACGGTATCGGCGTCGACCTGACCAGCTACGAATACAAAGTGCTGGAGTACCTGATGCTGCACGCGGGCGAACTGGTCTCGAAGGCCGACCTGACCGAGCACATCTACCAGCAGGATTTCGATCGCGACTCGAATGTGCTCGAAGTCTTCATCGGCCGCCTGCGCAAGAAGCTCGACCCCGAGGGAGAGCTCAAACCGATCGAGACCGTGCGCGGACGCGGCTATCGGTTTGCCATTCCGCGCAGCGAATAAGTCGCGCCGATGGCGCGGCGCGCCCTATCCCTGCACGCGCGCCAGCTGTTGGCGGCCAGTCTTGGTTTGATCGCCTTCCTCGGCCTGACCGGGGTGGCGCTCGACCAGGCGTTTCGCGAAACCTCGATCGACAACCTGCACGAACGGCTGCAGAACCACGCCTACGCCTACCTGGGCGAATTCGAGTTCACCCGCAACAACGAACTGATCGAGCCGCCGCGCGGCCAGGCGCCGGACTCGCGCTTCCTGCAGCCGGGCAGCGGCCTGTACGCGGTCGCGCGCGGCAAGACCTTTCGCTGGAATTCGCCCTCGGTGCTTGGCCGCTCCCTGCCCGAACCGGAGTTGCTCAAGCCCGGCGAGCAGCGCTTCGAAACCGTGCCGCTGAATTTCGTCGACGACAACGGCATCACCCACCACGTCTATCGCTTCAGTTACGGGCTGGCCTGGGAGCAGGGCGAGACCGGTCAGGCCGGCACGGTCACGCGGTTCACGATCGCCATCTACGAAGACACCGCGCAGCTCGATCGCCAGGTCGGCGTCTTTCGGCGGGCGCTGTGGGGCTATCTGGGCATGGCCGCCGTGCTGTTGCTGCTGGTGCAGACGCTGGTGTTGCGCTGGAGCTTGCAGCCCCTGCGTTTCCTGGAACGGGAATTGTCGCGCGTGCGTCGGGGCGTCAGCGATCGCTTGTCGGGCACGCATCCGCCCGAGCTCCAGCAGATCACCGACAGCATCAATGGCCTGATCGAAAGCGAATACACGCACCTGGACCAGAGCCGAAATACGCTATCGGACCTTGCGCACAGTCTGAAAACACCGCTTGCCGTGCTGCGCTCGCGGCTGGATTCGGGCGCCGACCACGACCAGTTGCGCGCCGAGGTGGCCGCGCAAGTGCAGCGCATGACCGAGATGGTGTCCTACCAGCTCTCGCGCGCCGCGCGCAGCGGTCATGCGCTTTTTTCCGCGCCGATCGCCATCGAGCCGCGGGCCGAGGAAATCGTCGCCAGCCTGGAGAAGGTCTACATCAGCAAGGGCGTGTTCTGCGAATTCGATGTCGATCCCGGCGCCAGCTTCTACGGCGAGCTGGGCGACTTGCAGGAATTGCTGGGCAATTTGCTCGAGAACGCGTTCAAGTGGTCGGTGCAGCGCGTGTTGCTGACGGTGAAGGTCGATCCGGCGGCGGCCAACCGTCGCCCCGGCGTCTTGATGGCCGTGGAAGACGACGGACCGGGCGTGCCGCTGGAGAATGTCGAACACCTGTTGCAGCGTGGCGTTCGCGGCGACGAGCGCGTGCATGGACACGGCATCGGCCTGGCGATCGTGCAGGACATTGTCCGCGCCTACCGCGGCGACTTGAAAGTGGAACGATCAACCGAACTGGGCGGCGCGCGCTTCGCCGTGCACTTCCCGCCGATCCTCTGAACTCAGCGGATCATTCCAGGCAGCAGACTGTGCCAACGGGGCAGGGCGGTTCGCGGCGCCGTGCTGCGCGCGGGTGCCGCAGACGGCTGGCTGGTGGCTGCGGCATCGCAGTCCTGGCTGCTGCTGACGGTCGTTGGCTTGGCCGGCTTGCCGCCGCCATCGACGGCGGCGCAGGTAACCGCCGTCGTCGTGCCGGCCACGGAGGCTGCAGCGAACAGGGACAGGCTGAGGGCCAGCAGGAAGCGTGACATGGGCGGGCTCGCGTGGCGGTCGTGCTAATCAGATGCCGGGCAAGGGCGATTGGTTGCATCCATGGCGCCGAAAAGTGGCAAGGGGATCGGCGATGGCCAGGCCAGTGTAGTCCCAAGCCGGCCGCGGCGCCTGACAAATTGTGCGACGCAGCATGGTCAGCGCGAGCGCCATGCGGCAGACTCCCGGGCAATGAATTCGATCGTCCTGGAACGACACCGCCTGCGCATTCGTGGCCCTGCCTTGCGTCGCGCCCTGATCGCCGGGGCCCGGCGAGTCATCGCCGATCGCGACGTGCTCAACAAAATCAATGTCTTCCCGGTGCCCGACGGCGACACCGGCAGCAACCTCGCCTTCACCCTGAGCAGCGTCCTGAGCGGCGCCCTGAGCCAGCGCACGGCCGGCGCCGGGGAACTGATGCGCAGGGTCGGCGAGGACGCGATCGATGGCGCCCGTGGCAATTCCGGCGCCATCCTGGCGCAGTTTTTCACTGGCGTTGCCGAAAGCATCGGCAGTCGAGCTGCGATCGAACCCGAGTACCTGGCCTGGGCCGTGCGCGCCGGATCGTTGTCGGCCCGGCAGGCGCTGGCGGATCCGCGCGAGGGCACCATCCTGAGCGTGATCACCGCCTTCGCCGACTCGCTCGATCCGCACCAGCAGGTCACCGACGTTCGCCGCTGGTTCGCGCACGCGCTCGAACAGGCGCGGCGTGCGTTGGCCTACACGCCCAAGCAACTGCCGGTGCTGGCCAAGGCCGGCGTCGTCGATGCCGGGGCGCAGGGCTTTGTCGACATGCTCGAGGGCATCGGCGATTTCATGGAAGGCGGCCGCATCGACGCGGAAACGCTGCAGGTCGATTCACTGGCCGACATGGAAGCGGCGCAAGTGCACGAGGACGTTTTCGATGCCGACCCCATGCACCGCTGGTGCAGCGAGTGCCTGCTGCTGGGCGAGGGCCTGGACCGGGCCGGCTTGCGCGCGGCAGTGAGCGACTTGGGCGCGTCCTGCGTGGTGGTCGCCGGCTCGCACGCGCGCATACGCCTGCACGCGCACGTGGCCGACCCGCAGACGCTGTTCGACCTGGCCGCGCGTTTCGGCCGCGTCGAATCGACCAAGGCCGACGACATGCGTGCGCAGGCGCGCAGCGCCGCCGGCGGCAGCGGCGTGGCGATCATCACCGACAGCTCCGCCGACCTCCCCGAGGGACTCGCCGAAGCGCTGAACATCCACGTGGTGCCGCTGCGCCTGAATTTCGGCGACCAGGATTACCTGGACAAGATCGGCCTGTCGCCCTCGGAGTTCTATCGCAAGCTGCGCGAGGAGATCTTGCTGCCGCGCACCAGCCAACCACCGCCCGGTGATTTCCGCCGGCAGTTCGAATTCCTGCTCTCGCACCATCCGACCCTGATCTACCTGGGCGTCGCCCGCGCCGTGTCGGGCACCATCCAGTCGGCGGAAACCGCCGCGCTGCGCGTGTATCCCGAGCGCACCTTCATCTTCGACAGCGCCAACGCCGCCGGCGGCCAGGCGCTGCTGACGATCGCCGCGGCCGAGGCGGCCAAACGCGGCGACGATGCCGCCAGCATCATGCGCATGCTCGAGGGTCTTCGCGCCAGGACGTTCACCTGGGCGGTCACACGCGACCTGACGATGGCCGTGCGCGGCGGCCGCATTCCGGCCTGGGGCAAACCACTGGTGCAGGCCTTGTTCATGACGCCGATCGCCAAGATCAAACCGGAAGGCAAGCTCAGTCTGGTCGGTGGTTTCTTCGGCAAGCACCGGGTGCCCGAACGATTCGCCACTTATGTTACCCGGCGCGTCGACAAGTCCAAGCGCTGGCGCGTTATCGTCGGCCATTGCGACGCCTCCGGCGACGGCGAGATCGCGCTGCAGAAATTGCGCGAGCTGCTCAATTGCCAGGATGCATGGCTGGTGGAAACGGGACCGGCGATCGGTGCGCATGCCGGCCCCGGCGCGCTGGTGATCAGCATGCAGCCGGTTGGCGATTGAAACGACGGCGCTGATCGTTCACGGCTGCTCATGCCCCGCGTGTTTCGCGCGATAATCCGCGCATGATCGTCGCGCTCGCCTTCCTGCTGATTGCCTACCTGCTGGGTTCCGTGTCCGGCAGCTTGCTGCTCGGCAAACTGCGCGGCGTCGACATCCGTAAGGTCGGCAGCGGCAATGCCGGCGGCACCAACGCCCTGCGCACGCAGGGTTTCCGCTTCGCCCTGGGCACGGTGCTGATCGATGTCGGCAAAGGCGTACTGGCGACCTGGCTGGCCTGGCGCTTCCTGCCGGCCGGGCTGCATCCCGCCTGGCTCTACGGCTGTGTGCTGGCCGCCGCGGCCGGGCACGTGTGGCCGATCTTCCACGGCTTTCGCGGCGGCAAGGGCGCCGCCACGCTGCTCGGCGGGCTCGCCGTGGTCTGGCCGCAAGTGCTGCTGCCAGTGGTCGCGGTCTGGTTGCTGAGCATGATGTGGGGCGGTTACGTCGGGCTGTCGACGGTGCTTGCCGGTGTCAGCCTGGTGCTGAGTGCGTTGGTTACCGACGCCGACGCGACGCGGCTCGCGTTTGCCGCGGCCAGCGCATTGCTGCTGATCGTCACTCATCGCGGCAACCTGGCCCGCTTGCGCGCCGGCACCGAGCCGCGCTCCGAACGCCTGCGCGTGATCGGTCGCCTGCTATCGCGGAAGCCCACGTGAGCGAACCGCTCGATCGGGACAAGATTCTCGGTGCACTGCAGGACGCCACCCGCGCCCAGCTGCAGTCGCTGACGGTGGCTGTCGAGACCACATCAACCCAGGCCGACGCGCTTGCCGCGCCGGTTCCACCCCAAGGCTGCGCCGTCTTCCTCGCCGAACAACAAAGCGCCGGCCAAGGCCGCCACGGCCGCACCTGGACCTCGCCCCCCGCCGCCAATCTCTACCTGAGCCTCTCCCGCCGCTTCCCCCACGAGCCCGCCAGACTCTCCGGCCTCAGCCTCATCACCGGCATAGCCACCGCCGAAGCCCTAAACACGGCCACCTGTGGGAGCGGCTTCAGCCGCGATAGCTCTCCCCCAATCACCCTAAAATGGCCCAACGACCTCCTCGCCAACAACAAGAAACTCGCCGGCATCCTCACCCAACTCCGCATTGCTGCCGATGGCGCTACCGACGCCATCATCGGCATCGGCATCAACGTCCGCATGCCCTCTGAAGCCGCGCAACAGATCGACCAGCCATGGTGCGACCTCTCGCAACTCGGCTGCACCGACCTCTCGCGCAATGCGCTCACCGCGTTGCTGCTCGATCAGTTGCTGCCCGCACTCGAACAATTCGAGCGCGAAGGTCTGTCGCCATTCCTGCCGCGCTGGCGCCAGCTCGATGCGTTTGCCGGCAAGCCCGTGC
>JBAZBG010000072.1:0-8407 GCA_041671585.1 Arenimonas sp.
ACCGCCGAACGGCGTCGCAAGACGTGCGTGGTAAGGGCGAAACGGTGGGGTAAGAGCCCACCGCATGCGGGGACAACGCCGCATGGCACGGCAAACCCCACTCGGAGCAAGGCCAAATAGGGGTGCTATGGGTTGGCTCGGCCCGCACCCGGGTGTGCTGCTTGAGCCCTGCGGCGACGCAGGGCCTAGAGGAATGGTTGTCCACGACAGAACCCGGCTTAACGGCCGACTCCGCCACTTCTGTCCCCCAAGCCTGCTCCTGTAGGAGCGGCTGACCAGACGTTCGTCTGTTAGAAGCCAGCCGCGATGCCCTTCGGCTTCTTCTCCTCGACTCACCTCCCAGAAGCAGCACCCGGCCGCCGGCCCCGGGCAGTGATTGCTTTTCGGGCATGGGAAACATCCTGTTTCCATGCCCGCGCCGGCCATCCGTGGCCGGCTTGTCGCAATCACTGCCCGGGTCCGACGTCCACTCGGTGGGTGCGGGGCTCGATTGGGAATGGGTCCGGAGCGCGAGTCGTTGCTGGCGCCTCGCCAATGCGAATCGCGGATGCACAGCAGCGGCTGGCCGCCGCTTGTGCCGCATCAAGTCATCAAGCGAGCCCCTCTCGATCAGTCCAGGAGTCGGGGGTGGGGCATGTTGGGCCGAGCGGGGCAGGACGCCAGGAGCGGCGGCCAGTAAAAAACAGGATGTTTTTTCCTGGACGCGGACCAACATGCCCCACCCCCGGCGAACGCGCACAACTTCTGGAAGGGTCGGCCCGCGAAAACCCTGTCGCGCAACTGAACAAACCTGCCCCTTCAAACAGCCCGCTTTGTGCGCTTGACCCAGCTGCCGATCTAAACGCCCACCCGTTCACATTCCTGAGTAATTCCGAGCCGAAACAACACTTCCCGAATGGTTGTTAAACAAGAGTCTCAAGTGTGGCGCAACACATTGATTCCCTTAACGAAATTCCTTGTTATTTATTCTTGACAGCCCCTATCGGCAGGACTAACGTGGGCTTCCGAGGGAATTTCTGGTTATTTGTGGGGAATGGTGGGGAATGTTTCAGGGCGAAACCGCGATTACCGTGGACGACAAGGGCCGGCTGGCGATTCCGACAGCTGCCCGGGAGCAGGTCGCGCGTGGCGGTAACCGGCTGGTGGTCACCTACAACCCCTACGAGTCCGGCTGCCTGTGGCTGTACCCCGAATCGGCCTGGGAAGTGGTCCGCGACCAGGTCAACGCCCTGCCCAACGCCAAGCGCGTGCATCGCAACCTGCAGCTGAAGCTCGTGGGCGCGGCAACCGTAGTCGAGCCCGATGGAAACGGCCGCATTCTCCTGCCGCAAAGCCACCGCAATGCCGCCGCCATCGAGAAAAAAGCGGTGCTGCTCGGCATGGGCAACAAATTCGAATTGTGGAGCGAGCAGGCGCACCTTGCGCAGATCCAATCGACGATTGGTGAAGACGAGGTCAGCGACGACATGCTCGACCTGAGGCTGTAGCGGTGACGGCCGGGATGACTGCGGACACGCAGAACCCCAGCCATCTCCCGGTGATGTGGACGCAGGTAATGGATGGCCTGCGCGTGCTCAAGGATGGCAGGTATCTGGATGGCACCTACGGGCGTGGCGGACACGCGCGTGGCGTGCTCGACCGGCTGGGTCCGGCAGGAAGGTTGCTACTGATGGACAAAGACCCCGAGGCGATTGCGAACGCCGCCGAAAAATTCGGCAGCGACTCGCGCGTCGCCGTGCGCCGCGGGTCTTTCGCCACGCTGGCCGACTGGAACGAAACCGAGGCGGGCCTGGATGGCGTCTTCTTCGATCTTGGCGTGTCTTCGCCGCAGTTGGATATCGCCGAGCGCGGCTTCAGTTTCCGTAGCGACGGCCCGCTGGACATGCGCATGGACCCCGAGTCTGGCGAAAGCGCAGCGCAGTGGTTGGCGCGCGCCTCCGATGCCGAGATCGCCGACGTGCTGTGGCTGTATGGCGAAGAGAAACTCAGCCGGCGCATCGCCCGGACCATCGTTGCCAAGCGCGAAGAAACTCCGATCACCCGCACCGCGCAGCTGGCCGAGCTGATCGCCAGCGTGGTTGGCCGCGGCGACAGCAAGATTCATCCGGCGACGCGCAGCTTCCAGGCGATCCGGATCTTCATCAACCGCGAACTCGAAGACCTCGAGCGCGGCCTGGCTGCCGCCCACTCGCGACTCAAGCCCGGCGGCCGGCTGGTGGTGATCAGCTTCCATTCGCTGGAAGACCGCATCGTCAAGCGTTTCATCGGCGCCCATGCCAAGGCGCCGGCCGGCAATCGCCGGATGCCGGCGCCGGAAAGCTTCACCGCGACGCTGCGCGATATCGGCGGCGCACAGCGCGCCGAGGCCGAGGAAATCGCCAGAAATCCGCGCTCGCGCAGCGCGGTGCTGCGCGTCGCCGAGAAGCTCGGTCAAGGCAGCGCGGGAGCCAGGGCATGAGCCTGCGCAATTTCATCCTGGTGCTGATGATGGCCGCCGTGCTCGGCAGCGGCGTTGCCGTCGTCTACGCGCGCCAGGAACATCGCCAGGCCTACGTGCAACTGACCAAACTGTTGCGCGAGCGTGACGAGATCAACATCGAGTTCAGCCGCCTGCAACTCGAGCAGGCCACATGGGCGGAAACCAACCGCATCGAACAGGTGGCGACCGAACGCCTGGGGATGGTCTTTCCGCAGGCAGCGGAGCTGGTGGTGGTCAGGCCATGAAAGTTCGCGCCCGTCCCTACAACCTGAAGCTGCGCCTGAAGGTGCTCACTGCAGTTCTCGGTGTGTGCGGCGTCGTGCTGGTCGGCCGCGCCGCGCAGATGCAATTGCTGAACAAGGATTTCTACCAGCACCAGGGCGATGCGCGCTTCCTGCGGGAAGTGCCGATCGCCACGTCGCGCGGCATGATCATGGATCGCAACGGCGAGCCGCTGGCGGTTTCCACGCCGGTCGAATCGGTGTGGGCGAATCCCAAGGAACTGTTGCAGAATCCCGACCGGCTGCCCGAACTGGCGGATGCGCTCGGCATTCCGCAGGACGTGCTGACCCAGAGCATCGCCCAGCGCGCCGACAAGGAATTCGTGTTCCTGCGCCGGCGGATCAATCCCGACGATGCCGAAGCCGTGGTCAAGCGCGGCATTCCCGGCGTGTACAAGCAGCGCGAATTCCGTCGCTTCTATCCGCACGGCGAAGTCATGGCGCACGTGCTCGGCTTCACCAATATCGACGACCACGGCCAGGAGGGCCTCGAGCTTGCATTCGATAGTTGGCTGACCGGCAAGCCGGGAGCGCAGCGCGTGATCCGCGATCGCCGCGGGCACGTGGTCGAGAACGTCGACCTGGTGCGCGCCGCCGAGCCGGGCAAAGACATTACGTTGTCGATCGACCGTCGCATCCAGTACCTGGCCTATCGCGAGTTGAAGGCGGCCCTGATCGCCAACGGCGCGGCCAGCGGCTCGGCGGTGATCGTCGACGTGCCGACTGGCGAGATCCTGGCCATGGTCAACCAGCCGGCGTACAACCCGAACGCCCGCGAGGCGGCGGAGCCGGGTACGCATCGCAATCGCGCGGTGACCGACGTGGTCGAGCCCGGCTCGGTGATGAAGTCGTTCACCGTGGCGGCGGCACTGGAAGCGGGCCTGAATCCCAACATCATCGTGCAGACCAGCCCGGGCTGGATGATGCTCGGCAAGTACCGGATCAGCGACGTCCGCGACCATGGCGCTGTGGATCTGACCCACTTGCTCAGCACGTCGTCGAATATCGGCGCGGCCAAGCTCGGCCTGGACATGACCAGCGAACATCTCTACGACGTGCTCCATCGCTTCGGATTCGGCGAAAGCACGCACTCCGGTTTTCCCGGCGAGTCGTCCGGCGTGATGGCGCCGCCGCGCAGTTGGGGCATGGTCAAGCGCGGCACCATTTCGTACGGGATGGGCCTGTCGGTGACGCCGGTGCAGCTGGCCCAGGCCTACGCCGCGCTGGCCAACAACGGGCGATTGATGCCGCCGACCTTCATCAAGGGTGGCAAGGGCGATGGCCGGCAAGTAATGGATCCCCGCATCGCCCGCGATCTGCTGGCCATGCTCGAGAGCGTCACCCAGCCCGGCGGCACTGCACAGGGCGCCGCCATCACCGGTTACCACGTTGCCGGCAAGACCGGCACCGCGCGCACGGCCAGCGGGGGCGGTTACGCGCGTCGCTATATATCGGTGTTCGCCGGCGTGGTGCCGCTCGACCATCCGAAATTCGCGATGGTGGTGGTCATCAACAATCCACGCGGGCGCGATTACTACGGCGGCCTGGTGTCGGCGCCGGTGTTCCACAACGTCATGGATGGCGCCCTGCGTCTGATGGACGTGCCGCCGGATCACATCGAACAGTGGGTGGCCGCAAGGCCGGCAGCGGGCGCGCCACCCGTGGTCACCGACGCCGCCGGAGCGATTGCTCCGCTCGCGGCCGCTGCGGAAGATGCCGCCGAAGCGGAGGCGGGGCTGTGAGCGCGCGCAGCATGCCGCTGAAGCAACTACTGGCCGGCGAAGCAGTCTTGCCAGCCGGCTTCAATCCGGCCGTGCGCGGCCTGTCCGCCGACAGTCGCGAACTGCACGAAGGCGACGCCTTCATCGCCCTGTCCGGGGGTAGCACGCATGGCTTGCGCTTCCTTGAACAGGCGCGCGCGGCAAAGGTCGCGGCCATCCTGTACGAAACGCCGGCGCCGGTCGGCGCAGCGCTGCCCGACAATGCCATCGCGGTCGACGGACTGCGCCTCAAGCTGGGTCGCCTGGCCGATCGCTTCTACGATTCGCCCTCGACGGCGCTGGCGATGACCGGCGTCACCGGCACCAACGGCAAGACCTCTACCGTGCAGTTGATCGCGCAGGCATTGAGCCTGCGCGGCAATGTCGTCGGCACCATCGGCACGCTCGGCGCCGGCCTGTATGGCCGCCACGTCGCCGGCGAGCGCACCACGCCTGATGTGATCGCCGTGCATCGCCTGCTGGCGCAAATGGTCGGCCAGGGTGCCAGCCATGTTGCGATGGAGGTCTCGTCGCACGCGCTTGAACAAGGCCGCGTCGACAACGTCGCCTTTCGCGTCGCCGTTTTCACCAACCTTACGCGCGACCACCTGGACTATCACGGCACCATGGAATCCTATGGCCTGGCCAAGGCCAGGTTGTTCGGCTGGCCGACGCTGCAGGCCGTGGTCATCAACCTCGATGACGAATTCGGCGCGCGCCTGCTCAATGGCGTCAGCGCAGGCGTGCAGCGCATTGGCGTCAGTTCGCGCGGTGCGGCCAACGCCCTGCTGCAGGCGCGATCGCCGGCGCTTTCGCCGCAGGGCTTGCGCTTCACGCTGTGCGAAGGCGCTGATGCCTTCGAAGTCGCCTCGCCGTTGCTGGGACGCTTCAACGTCGACAACCTGCTGGCCGTCGCCGGCACCCTGCGCGCGCTCGGCTGGAACCTGCGGCAAGTCGCCGAGGTGTTGCCGCAACTCTCGCCGGTCGATGGCCGCATGAGCCGCGTCGGCGGCGCACACGGCCAGCCCTTGATCGTGGTCGACTACGCGCATACGCCGGACGCGCTGGAACAGGCCCTGGCCAGCCTGCGCGCGCACACGCCCGGGCGGCTGACCTGCGTGTTCGGCTGCGGCGGCGACCGCGACCGCGGCAAGCGCGCACAGATGGCAGCCATCGCCGAACGCGCCGCCGACCGCGTCATCGTCACCGACGACAACCCGCGCAGCGAAGACGGTGATGCCATCGTCGCCGATATCCTGGCTGGCTTCAGCAATGTGCAGGCCATCGAAGTTCAGCGCGATCGCGCCGCGGCCATTGCCCTCGCGCTCGCCGGCGCCGACGGCAACGATATCCTGCTGATCGCCGGCAAAGGTCACGAGACCTATCAGGAAGTCGCCGGCGTGAAGTTGCCGTTCGACGATCTCGCCGTTGCCCGCGCTGCCCTGGAGGCACGCGCATGATTTCTATCCGGCACTGCGGTCGGTACGGGAGTCGAGCGTGAGGCCCGTGCGCTTGTCCACTATTGCCCATTGGTGCGAAGGCCGGCACCTGGGCGCGGATGTCGAAGTCAGCGCCGTGAGCACCGACACGCGAACGATCACGCCGGGCGCGCTGTTCGTGGCCCTGCGCGGCGAGAACTACGACGCCCATGACCTGGTCGCCGAAGCGCAGGCGCGCGGCGCCGCGGCGCTGCTGCTGCACCGCGACGTGGCCACCGACCTGCCGCGCATCCTGTGCGCGGACACCCAGGAAGCGCTCGGCGAATTCGCCGCGGGCATGCAGAAGGATCGTCCGGCCGTGGTCGTCGCCCTGACCGGCAGCAACGGCAAGACGTCCGTGAAGATGCTGACCGCCAACATCCTGTCGCGGGTAGGGCGCACCTACATCAATCCGGGCAATCGCAACAACGAGATCGGCCTGCCGCTGGCGGTGCTCGATGCGCCGGAAGACGCCCAGTTCGCGATCTACGAGATGGGCGCCGGCAAGCCGGGCGACATCGCCTACCTGGCCAGCATTGCGCCGCCGCAGGTCGCGCTGGTCAACAACATCGCCCCGGCGCACCTGGAACGCATGGGCAGTCTGCTCGGCATCGCTGAAACCAAGGGCGCGATCTACGAGGCGCTTTCCGACGATGGCGTGGCGGTGATCAATGCCGACGACGCCTTCGCGCCATTCTTCAGCCAGATCGTCGGCGCCCGGCGCAGCTTCCGCTTCGGCATCGAGAACGATGCCGAAGTCCGCGCCAGCCGGATCGTCCACGAAGGCGGCGCGTCGCGCTTCCATCTGCACACGCCGGCAGGCAACGCGGAAATCACCTTGCCGCTGCCCGGACACCACAGCGTCATGAATGCGCTGGCCGCCACGGCGCTATCGCTGGCCGCCGGCGCCAGCCTGGACGCGATCGTCGATGGCCTGCAGAGCGCCGCGCCGGTGAAGGGCCGGCAGATCGCCCACCGGCTTGGCAACGGCGTAGTGCTGATCGACGACAGTTACAACGCCAATCCCGGCTCGGTGGCAGCCGCGATCGCCACGCTCGCGCAAGGGGGTGGCGAAGCCTGGCTGGTGCTCGGCGACATGGCTGAACTGGGCGAGGGCGGGACCGCGTTGCATGCCGAAATCGGCGCCCAGGCCAAGCGAGCGGGATTGGCCAGGCTTTGGACGGTGGGGCGCCTGAGCCATGCCGCCAGTGAGGCGTTTGGCGAAGGATCTGCGCATTTCGACAGCCAGGCCGCGCTCACCGCTGCATTGATAAGCGACATGCGCAGCAAGGGTGGGTGCGCCGGATTGAGTGTCCTGGTCAAGGGCTCCCGTTCGAGCGCGATGGAAAACATCGTTGCCGCATTGCTGAAAGCGACTTTGGAGGATACCGGGCATGCTGCTTGAACTGGCGCGCTGGATGCAGGAATTCGCGAGCTTCTTCGCGCTATTCAACTACATCACGATGCGCGCGATCCTCAGCGCCTTGACCGCTCTGGCCCTGACCTTGTTGCTCGGGCCGATGGTCATCGAGCGCCTGGCACGCTTGAAATCCGGCGGCCAGCCGATCCGCAGCGACGGACCAGCTACGCATTTCGTCAAGGCTGGCACACCGACCATGGGCGGCGCGCTGATCCTGCTGACCATCACGCTGGCGACACTGCTCTGGGGCGACCTGCGCAACCGCTATGTCTGGGTCTTGCTCGCGGTCCTGATTACCTTCGGCGCCATCGGCTGGTACGACGACTGGATCAAGATCGTCAAGCGCGATCCGAATGGCCTGAAATCGCGGCACAAATATGCGCTGCAATCGGTGTGCGGGCTGGCCGCCGCGTTGTTCCTGTTTTTCACCGCCGATGTGCCGGCGGCAACCACCTTGTACGTGCCGCTGCTGAAGAACATCGCCTTGCCGCTGGGCGGCGGTTTCGTGGTGCTCGCCTACTTCTGGATCGTCGGCTTCTCCAACGCGGTCAACCTCACCGATGGACTCGACGGGCTGGCGATCATGCCCACCGTGCTGGTGGCCGCCGCACTCGGCGTGTTCGCCTATGCTTCGGGCAATGCGGTGTTCTCGGAATACCTGCAGATCCCGCGCATTCCTGGTGCCGGCGAGCTGAGCATCTTTTGCGCGGCAATCGCCGGCGCCGGACTGGGTTTCCTGTGGTTCAACACCTATCCGGCAATGGTGTTCATGGGCGACATCGGCGCGTTGGCGCTCGGGGCCGCGCTCGGCGCGATCGCCATTATCGTGCGCCAGGAAATCGTGCTGCTGATCATGGGCGGCATCTTCGTCATCGAGACGCTGTCGGTGATGCTGCAGGTGGCGTCGTTCAAACTCACCGGCCGGCGCATTTTCCGCATGGCGCCGATCCATCATCATTTCGAGCTCAAGGGCTGGCCGGAGCCGAGAT
>JBAZBG010000073.1:0-5883 GCA_041671585.1 Arenimonas sp.
CTGCTCGGCTTCTACGTCGTGGCCGCTTTTCTGTATCCGATCCTGCCGACGCTCAGCACCCATGCACTCGCCCTGTTCGACCGCAAACCGGGAGGATTCGATGAGCTGCTCGGCCAGCTGCCGGCCAAGGTACTGCCCTATCAACCCCTGCTGACCCGCATCGACCCAAAACAGATCGACGCCATGACCGAAGCCTCCAAGGAAGACCTCAAACCCGCCCCAGCCCAGGTGGGAGCGGCTTCAGCCGCGATCGCTCCGGCCAAGGTGGGAGCGGCTTCAGGCGCGATCGCTCCGGCCAAGCAAGCGGGTGGGGCTATCGCGGCTGAAGCCGCTCCCACAAAAACCGCGGGGCTGATCGGGATCGAGGATTTTGCCCGGCTGGATCTGCGCATCGGCACGGTGCTGGAGTGCGCAGCGGTGGAAGGGTCGGACAAGTTGTTGCGCTTCCTGCTCGATGCCGGCGAGCTCGGGCAGCGGCAGATTTTCTCCGGCATTCGCGCCGGCTATCCCGACCCGGCCGCATTGGTCGGACGGCAAGTGGTGTTCATCGCCAACCTGGCGCCGCGCAAAATGCGCTTCGGCATTTCCGAGGGCATGATCCTGTCGGCTGGCGGCGACGACGGCCTGTTCCTGCTTGATGTCGATCCTGGCGCCGTGGCGGGCATGACCGTCAAGTAAGCAGCTGCGGCCGGTTCGGCCGAGGCAGCAACGCATGACTGAACTCCTCCTTCTCTTCGTCGGCGCCGCGTACCTCAACAACCTGGCGCTGATCGCATGGTTCGACCGCGCGACCGGCGCGCCGCCATTCCGCGTGAGCGGCTTGTCGGCCGTCGCAGGCCTGCTGCTGGTCTCGGCGGTGCTGCTGGTTTTTTTCGCGCGCGATGGCTGGCAATTGCCACCGCCGGCGATGAACTTTCTGCTCGCGCTAACGTTCATTACGACGGCGCTCGGTATCGAACGTTGCTTTGCCTTCGAAATGCCGCGCGTGCCGGCGCGCCTGCGCTCGCTGCGCAATCACCTTCCGCTGCTGGTCGCCAACCTGGCCGTGCTGGCATCTGCATTTCTCGATCCGCCGCGCGCGCACGGCGCGATCGAGCTGACAGTCTTTTGCACGGCCGCATCGGCGGCGTACTGGCTGACGCAGACTTTCCATTCGGCGATGCAACCCCGGATTGAGGGGGCTGACCTGCCGCGGACCCTGCGTGGAGCGCCCATCGCGGTGCTCACGGCCGCCCTGATGGCGCTGGCGTCGATGGGCGCGACGGGTGCGCTGCCATGGTGACCTGGCTCGCTTTTCTGTCCGTGGCACTGGTGCCGGCGGCGTTGCTGGGCTGGCTTGCCGGCCGCCAACGGCTGCCGGACGAATTGCTCGCCGAACAGATAGACCAGCTGTTGCCGCAAACGCAATGCGGTCAATGCGGCTACTCCGGATGCAAGCCGTACGCGCGCGCGATAGCGCGCGGCGAAGCGGATATCGATCAATGCCCGCCTGGCGGCGCAGCCGGCGTACGTACGTTGGCCGATTTCCTCGGCCGCCAACCGAAGCCGGTCAACCCCACGCATGGCACCGAAAAAGCCGCCGTCGTCGCGCTGATCCGCGAGGACGAATGCATCGGCTGCACCAAGTGCATCCAGGCCTGCCCGGTCGACGCCATCATTGGCGCGCCCAAACTGATGCACACAGTGCTCGCCGATCTTTGCACCGGCTGCGAGTTGTGCATTCCGCCCTGCCCGGTCGATTGCATCGACCTGCTGCCAGCGCCTGCTGCGCTGCCGGATGCGACGGCGTTATAGGCGCTCGACCCGGTAACCTTTGCCCTTGAGTTGACTGACCAGGCCGTCGGCACCCAGCAAGTGCAGGCTACCCACGACCACCAGCGTGTCGTCCTTGTTCTCGTCATCGAGCATCCGCCGGATCTTGGGTAGCCAGGCCTGGTTGCGGGCGACGTTGATGCGCTGATACAACTGCGCATAGTCGCGTTTGAACTCGACCGCCAGCATCTCGTTCAATGCCCGCTCGTTTCCCGTTCGCCAATAGCCGTGAAGCGTGTCCATCCTGGCCTTGAAGTTCTGGGCATCGTCCAGCGATTCGGCGAGCGCCTGCTGTTGTTCGGCTGGGCTCATGCTGTCGAGCGCAGCGATCTGTTCGTCGCCGGTTTCAAGGCCGCGCGTCCGCTTCCCGGCTTGGGCCGAACGCGCGATCAGGTGTTGGTCCAGGCCCTGCTTCGGGTCGTAACCGATCAGCGCCATTTCCTGCATGCTGATCACCAGCGACATGAACCACGGCTCCAGGCTCAGGAAATTCTGCAGCGGCAGACCGCGCTTTTCCGCGTACTGCTGCAACCGCTGCCAACTGGGCGCGGACATCGTGTGCTGCAGCGACTTTCCCTCCGGAAGCCGCGCCGCGTTTACCATCTTCATCGGCAGATCGGCAGAGTTCATTTCTTCCGGCGAAATTTCGAAGGCCACCGTCTCGGCATCCGCGAAGGCCGCTTCGATGGACGCAGCCAACGGATAGTCGCTTTCTTTTAGCGCGTGGAACGATCCAAGCAGGTACACCTGGTTATCGCCATCGCTGACTTTCCACAGCAGCGCCTTCGGCGGCTCGGCAGCGCCGGCGGCGCCAATGGCCGACCATGCCAGCAACAGGCCCAGG
This sequence comes from Arenimonas sp., assembly GCA_041671585.1. GTDB lineage: Bacteria > Pseudomonadota > Gammaproteobacteria > Xanthomonadales > Xanthomonadaceae > Arenimonas. The sequence goes on from JBAZBG010000073.1 coordinate 2,657, forward strand.
CACCGCTTGAAAGCACTCAATTGACGATCTCCGTGCCGGGCTTCAACGGTTTCTTCTCGCCCGCGATTATGGCCAGGTCGAGGCGGTTGCGCAGCGGCGGCATCGGGCAGGTCGAATAGGCCGTGAACGCGCAAGGCGGGTTGTAGCCCTCGTTGAAGTCCACGATCGTGTTGCCCTGCGCGTCCGGATATTGCGCGTACAGGAAACGCGCCGCGGCGTAGCTCTCGTGACCGCTGGTGCGGTCGGCATAGACCAGGAATAACCGGTGGTCGCCCTCATCCACGGCCTCGAGCGTGAACGTCTTGCCGTCCCTGTCGAAGGTCACGGTACCGGGGTTGTCCATGGGTTCGACCATGCCCAGGATGTTGATGATATCGATCTTGCTGCCCGGCGGATGCGCGGTGAATCTCGCCTTCACCCGGAACGACGGGTCGATCGGGAAGTAGGGAATTTCGCGAAAGCCTGTTCGCGTTGGCGCCAGCGCATCGCGTACTCGCAACGCGTAGCGGTCGCCGCGTTTGATGACGATGAAACTGGCATCGCCCTTGTTGAATCCAACCACCGTCGCCGCGGCCACCGGATCGGCGTCGGAATTCAGCGTCACGGCGCCCTGCGCAGGCTGACCGTCGATGGTGATACCCGCATCGGCCTCCGGTTCGAAGCCGAGGCTGCCGTCCTTGCTCAACCTGAGTACGCCGACGTGCGGTGGACCAACTGCCAGTCGCGTACCGTTGTCCTCCGCCGAGCCAACGCGCGTGTTGCCGACTTCAAGCCAATGCATGCCGACCAGCGACAGCCAGCCATCGGGCTTGGTCAGCCGTTTCACGCGGTCGGCGCGCCACTGGATGATCTGCTTCTCGTACGCGGTTTTTTCCGCCCTGGCGGCGGCTTCGTCCGCGGCATTGGATTGCCCGCGGTCGCAGGCGCCCAGGGTCAGCGTGGCAATCGCCAGGGAAACGGACAGAAGCATTCGATTCATGAGGTTCTCAGCGTCCACGCAGGAAGAGTTTGTCCAGCTCGGTCTTGCTTAGTTGCACCCAAGTCGGTCGGCCATGGTTGCATTGCCCGGAGCGCTCGGTCGCTTCCATGTCGCGCAGGAGCGCATTCATTTCCGCCACCCCCAGCCGCCGGTTGGCGCGCACGGAGGTGTGACAGGCCAGCGTCGAGAGAAGTTCGTTGCGCGCCTGTTCCAGCACCCGGCTGTCACCGTGTTCGCGCAAGTCGTTCAACACGTCGAGCACCAGGGCACGCGGGTCGAGGTCGGCCAGCAGCACCGGGATGGCGCGCACGCTGAGGGCTTGCGGCCCCGCGCGGCGAAGCTCGAAGCCCAGGGCCAGCAAGGCGTCGGCGAACTGCTCGGCGATATCGGCCTCACGCTCGGCCACCGCCAGCGACAACGGGACCAGCAAAGGTTGGGAACGGATGCCCGACCCATCCTGCGCTTCCTTCAGCCGTTCATAGGTGATCCGCTCATGCGCGGCATGCATGTCCACGAGCACCAGACCCTGCGCGTTTTCCGCCAGGATGAAAACGCCATGCAGTTGCGCCAGCGCAAAGCCCAAGGGCGGCGCCAGCGCATCGTCCGCCGGTGGCATCGGCGCCCCACCGATCGGCTTCGAAAAAGCCGCAGTCCCGGTCGCGGTGGAATCGGCCGGGCCCGGCTCGCCATAAAGGGCCGAGTAAGCGGCCAGGGCGTCGCGCACGGGCAGGTTCATTGCCGATTGCGAGCCCGGATTCCACGCCGGATAGGCGACGGAGGATTCCGCGATGGCGGTCGCGGCGGTCGCCGCTGCCGAGTGGCCGGCCATGCCCGCGCGCGTCGACGCCAGCGCCTCGTGCAAGGTCTTGTACACGAATTCGTGCACCAGCCGGCCGTCGCGAAAGCGCACTTCGTGCTTGGCCGGATGCACATTGACATCGACGCGACGCGAGTCCAGCTCCAGGAACAGCACGAAAGCCGGATGCCGGCCATGGAACAAGACATCGGCATACGCCTGGCGCACCGCGTGGGCGACGATGCGGTCCTTGACCGCGCGGCCGTTGACGTAGAAGTACTGTTGGTCGGCGCTCGATCGCGAAGCCGTGGGCAAGCCGACCCAGCCATGCAAGCTCAAGCCGGCAGCGGCATGATCCAGCCGCAGGCACTGGCCGACGAATTCGTCGCCCAGGGCTTCGGCCACGCGCTTGAGCTGTTCGGCCTCATTGGCGACCGGGCGATAGTGCTTGCTCAGCCGACCGTTGTGCGAGATGCGCAACTCCACCTGCGGCCTGGCCAGGGCCAGCGAGCGCAGCCACTCCTCGACATGACCCAGCTCGGTGCGCTCGGCGCGCAGAAACTTGCGCCGCGCCGGCACGTTGTAGAACAAGTCGCGCACCTCGATCGTGGTGCCGGCTGGATGGGAGTGCGGCAGCACCTGCCCGTGCTTGCCACCCTCGATCTCCAGGCGCGCGCCACGCTCGGCGGCAGCGGTTTTCGAACTGATCGCGAAGCGGCTGACCGAGGCGATGGACGGCAAAGCCTCGCCGCGAAAGCCCAGCGTCGCCACCTGTTCGAGATCATCGAGCGAGGCGATCTTGCTGGTCGCGTGTCGCGATACGGCCAGCTCGATGTCTTCCTCGGCCAGGCCAAACCCGTCGTCGCGAATACGGATCAGGCGGATGCCGCCTTCTTCCAGGTCGATATCGATGCGCCGCGCTCCGGCATCGAGCGCATTCTCAACCAGCTCCTTGACCACGGAAGACGGCCGTTCCACGACTTCGCCGGCGGCGATCTGGTTGATCAGGATTTCGGGCAGCAGGCGAATCGGCACGCGGGCTTTGTCGAAGGGCAAAGCCGGGATGATAGCAGCGGCCAGCGCCTACTCCGGCGAGGAAGCCACCAGGGGTGCAGCCAGGCTTTCCCCGCTGCGGATCGCGTCGCCCTGGCGGCTGGCATACCAGGTGCCGGCTGGCGGCTGGTTGACGAAATACTTGCGCACGCCATCGGCGATCGCCGAGGCCAGGCGGGTCCGGTAACCGGCATCGTTGAGCCGCTTTTCTTCGCTGGGGTTGGTGATGAAGCCAGTTTCGATCAGCATCGACGGCACGTCTGGCGAGCGCAGCACGACGAAGTTCGCGCGCTCGATCGCCGGTTTGTGCGCCTTGCCCACGTTCTTCAACGAACCCAGCACATGCCCGGCGATGTCGTCGGACGCACGCATGGTGGCGCTCTGCGAGAGGTCGAGCAG
>JBAZBG010000073.1:5983-8385 GCA_041671585.1 Arenimonas sp.
ATCAATCGGGTCAGCGGACCGTCCTGCTCGACACGGCTCCTGCTGTCCACCGCGGTGCCCAGATCGAACACGATGCGCAACGTCCCCGGCACCGGCTTGCCGGTGCGGACATTGGCGACCGCGCCGTTGGCGCCGGGCAAGCTGAAGCCGGGCGCCAGGCGGGCTTGCGGCAGGTCCAGCACCAGCCGATCCGGGTTCGAGAGCGAAAACAATTTGTAGTCGCTGCCGCCCTGCAGGCTCAGCACCGCGCGCGTACCGGTGTCGTCCTGGATCAGGCGCATGTCGCGCAAATCCGCAGCAAACGAGGCGTTGCCGCCGATGAGCAGCGCGATGGCGAACAGGAACGCGGACGGATACCGACACATGGCGGGGATTGAAGCACTGCGATTTCCGGAATGCAAGCACTTTTCCCTTGGAAATCCGAGACCTGGACAACTTTTCTCGGATTCAGTTAAGAAGAGGCTCCGGAAGCCGCTGTTTTGCTCACTCTCGCCACCCAATCCGCGCCCGCCGGGCTGAGGCCCAGCAGTTCCGCCTGGCGGCCGCTGCCGGCCACTTCAAGCCGGATATCCAGGTCTGGGCGCGGCAACTGCTGACCGCCCCGTTCCGGCCACTCGATCAGCCACAAGCGCACCTGGGCGCCCAGGTCATCCAGCCCCAGGAACTCGAGCTCCGCCGCCTCCGCAATCCGGTACAGATCCAGGTGCACCGCCTCGCCTTCGGCCAACGGATAGCGCTCGATCAGGGTGTAGGTGGGGCTCTTGATGGCGCCGGCGACGCCGAGGCTGCGTAGCAGTGCGCGAGCAAGCGACGATTTGCCGGCGCCCAGTTCGCCCTGCAGGAAGACCACCGCCGACATCGGCATCGTCTGCGCCAGCCGCTCTCCGAGACGCTCGGTCGCGGCGCTGTCGGACAGAAACTCGCGTGCTTTCACTCGGGGTTGGCCAGGCGTCGCAGGTGGGGGAACAGGTCCGAGGGCAACAGGCCACGTTCGCCATCGATCCTGGCTGCCGCATCGCCGGCTGCGCCGTGCAGCAACGCGCCGAACACGGCAGCGAAGAACGGCGGCAGCCGCTGCGCATGCAGGGCGGCAATGACGCCGGTGAGGACATCACCCATGCCACCGGTGGCCATGCCGGGATTGCCGGCGCCGATCACCGCGGTAATCACGCCGGGCGCCGCCACCAGCGTGCCGGCGCCCTTGAGCACGACCACGCATTCGAAGCGCCGAACCAGGGCCTCCACCGCCGCGAAACGATCGGACTGCACTTGCTCGTTGCTCACGCCAAGCAAGCGCGCCGCCTCGCCGGGATGTGGCGTGAGGATTGCCTGCGGCAAAGGGCGCGGATGCATGGCCAGGAGGCCCAGGCCGTCGGCATCAAGGATCAGCGGCTTGTTGGACGCTACGGCGGCTTCAAAAAGGTTCCTGCCCCAATCGCCGCGACCCAGGCCCGGGCCCACGGCCAGCACGTCGGCGCGCTTGATCAGCACCTGCAACGCGTCGGCGTCTTCGATGGCGTGGGTCATGGCCTCGGGCCGCGCCGCCACCAACGCGGCGACGCCTTCGCTGCGGGTGGCTACGCTGGCCAGGCCGGCGCCGGCGCGCAGCGCCGCTTCCGCGCATAGCCTGACCGCTCCGCCCATGCCGGTTTCGCCGCCGACGCAGAGCACATGGCCGTGTTCGCCCTTGTGCGCATTGGCGTGCCGCGGACCGAGCCCGCCGATCAGATTTTCGCGACGATACAGGCGCGCGGCCGGAATGAAATCCGCAAACACGGCGTCAGGCAGCCCGAGCCGATCCAGGATCACTTCGCCGCTGACGTCGCAGGACTGGCCGGTGTACAGGCCTCGCTTGCCGGCAATGAACGTCACCGTCGCGTCGGCGCGGATGCAGACGCGGCTGGCGCTGCCGCGGTCGGCATCAAGGCCCGATGGCACATCGATCGCCAGCACTGGCAAGTGCGAGGCGTTGATCCGTTCGATCATTGCCTGCGCCGCGCCGGCGGTGGACTTCTTCAATCCGATTCCATAGAGCGCGTCGACCCAGACATCGGCTTCCGGCAACTGGCCGTCGAAAGTCCGGGTAATTCCTCCGACCTCGCGCCAGGCAGTCCACGCGCGCTTGCACTCCTCGCTTCGCGGCAGGCCGTCAGGAGGAATCAGCACCTGTACCTGGCAGCCCGCCGCCTTGGCGATGCGCGCCAGCACGTAGCCATCGCCGCCGTTGTTTCCCGGGCCGCAGGCCACGACGATGCGCTCGGCCTTCGGCCACCGCTTGCGCAACACGGCCCAGGCCGCGGCGCCGGCCCGACCCATGAGCTCGTAACTGGTCAGTCCCAGCGACTCGACTGCGTGAGCGTCGATGGCCCGGATCTGCTCGGAGCTAAACAGCGGCAGCGGTG
>JBAZBG010000074.1:0-8367 GCA_041671585.1 Arenimonas sp.
ATTTGGGTGCGGGTGCGGAGTTTTTTCATGTGAGGAGCATATGTGCGTCTGTATGCATATGTCAAGTTGTGGGGTGGGGCATCGCGGCTGAAGCCGCTCCTACAGTGGGGCGGCGGTTAGGGTTGGGGGCGGGAGGCGTCGCGGGTGGCGCGGAAGGGGTTGCCTTCGCGGTAGTTCGGCCAGGCCTGGCTCAGCGAGAGCGATTTGCCGACGCCGTACAGCGCCGTCAGGTCCTGCACGACGCCGCGCAGGTCCCAGCTCGGGTCGAAGTTGTCGGTGGCCTTGTGATAACGGCTCGCTGTGTAGTCGTCGAGCACGGCCAGGCCATAGTCGCGACCTTGCTCCACGTGGTCGATGCCGCCCTTGGCGTACAGGGCCGGCACGCCGGCCTTGGCGAAGTTGAAGTGATCGGAGCGGAAGAACGTGCCCTTTTCCGGCGCGCTTTCCTGTACCAGCACCCGGTTTTGCTTGGCGGCGATCGGGCGCAGGATGTCTTCGAGTTCGGAATTGCCCAGGCCAACGACGACCAGGTCGCGCGTCGGGCCGATTACCGGCATGGCGTCGAGGTTCACCACGGCGACGGTGTTGGCGAGCGGCATCGCCGGGTGCGCCGCGTAGTAGGCCGAGCCGAGCAAGCCGGATTCTTCCAGCGTGACCAGAATGAAGATCACGCTGCGTTCGGGTTTCGGCGATTGCACCGTGAACTGTTCGGCGATCTCCAGCACGCCGGCGACGCCGGTGGCGTTGTCGATGGCGCCGTTGTAGATGTTGTCGCCCGGCTCGTCGGGATGCGTACCCAGGTGATCCCAGTGGGCGGTGTAGACGATGGCTTCATCCGGCCGCTTGCTGCCCGGCAAGCGCGCGATCACATTGCGCGACTCGGACAAGCGGATATTGTTTTTCAGCTTCGCCTCGAACCGCGCCTTGGTCATCGGCACGGACTTGAAGCCGCGCTTGCCGGCGGCCACGCGCAATGCGTCGAGGTCGAGGCCGGCATCGGCGAACAAGGTCTTGGCGGTGTCGCCGGTGATCCAGCCCTGCAGCGGCAGGCGCGGCCCCGGATCGTCACTGACGGCCAAATCGAACTGCGGGCCGGTCCAACTGTTCTTGACCACGTCCCAACCGTAGCCGGCGCCCGGGGTGTCGTGAATGATGATTGCCGCCGCCGCCCCCTGCCGCGCCGCCTCTTCGTATTTGTAGGTCCAGCGGCCGTAATAGGTCATGCGCCGACCTTCGAACAAACTCGCATCGTTGCTGTGGAAGCCCGGGTCATTGATGAGCATGACCACGATCTTGCCCTTGACGTCGATGCCCGCGTAATCGTTCCAACCTTGTTCCGGCGCATTGACGCCGTAGCCGACGAAGACCATCGGCGCATTGCCGACATGGACATCGGCCGCGCCGGTGCGCGTGCCGAGCACGACCTGTTCGCCGAAGGCCAACGCCTGGGTTTTCCCGGCGACCCGGACGGACAGGTTGCTGTTGGCCAGGTCGACCGTGGTTTCGACCATCGGCACGGTCTGGAAATAGCTGTCGCCGTTGCCGGGCTGCAAACCCAGGCGCTGGAACTGTTCGCGAAGATAGCCGACGGTCTTTTCCTCGCCGTCGCTACCGGGTTGCCGGCCGCCGAAGTCGTCGGATGCCAGCACGCGGATGTGCGCGGCAAAGTCCTCGGCGGATATCTCCGGGCCGAAAGCGTGGCCTGCGCGCTGGTTCGCGGCCCGCAGCGAGGCTTCGGTCTGGCCAATCGGATCGTGCTGGCAGCCGATCAGCGGAACGGCCAGCAGCAAGGCCAGCGTCGGAATCAGTCGCGTGCGGTTTCGGGTCATGCGGGCCTCCGGAAGCAGACCCGCATTCTAAGCGCAGCGCCGCCGCTTAATCCGAGTCGCGCGGCGGCAGAGTGTCGGTGTACGGCCGGGCCGTGGCCCCGGTCACAGTTCCAATCTTCGCGCTGGAGTGCACGAACAACTCCACCTTGCGCTCGAAGCGCAGGCTGCCGTTGACCACGGCATTGGGGCCGATGACGATACGCGGGACACGCGGCCTGCCGAAGCTGATTCCGTGCTGTTTCTCGACCAGCATGCCGCCGCGCACCAGCGAGCGGGCGCCAATGATGATGTCGCCGCTCACCGTCCGGACCTGGCCGTCGACTTCGGTCTGCTTGATCGTGATATCGCCATTGACGGTTTCCACATCGCCGCCAACGCGGGAATTGAATCCGAAGCGAATGCTGCCGTTGACGGTTTCGACCAGACGGGCGACTTTGACCCGCTCGCCGGCGCGCACGCTGCCATTGACCGTCTCGGCGCTGTTGACCTGCGCATCATCCTCCAGCGTGACGCTGCCATTGACGGTCTCCACGTCGTCGGCGCTGGCGCCTTCGTGGACTTTGATGCTGCCGTTGACGGTATCCAGGTCGCCGTAGCGATGCCCGGCTTCGGCGGTGATGCTGCCATTGACGCGGCTGATGTCGCCGTTGTCGTCTTTCTCGTCGTGGGCGTATGCGGCGGGAATGGCCAGGGCCAGGGCAAGGACCAACAGGGTGCGATTCATGGAGTTCTCCTCAGGTTTCCCGCTCAGATGCGGGCGGTCGGGAAATGGTTTAGAGCCTCTTGTAGGCCGGTTGGTTACAATTTGCCCGTGCCAAACGTCAGGAGCGTTCGATGACCCGTCCCAAACCGTTGCTGCTGTTGATTCTGGACGGTTGGGGGCACCGCATCGAACGCGCCGACAACGCCATTGCGCTGGCCGAGTTGCCGCACTGGCGGCGCCTGCTGGCCGACTGCCCGCACACGCTGGTGCACACCGAGGGCCGGTTCGTCGGCCTGCCGGACGGGCAGATGGGCAACTCCGAGGTTGGGCACATGAACATCGGCGCCGGACGCATCGTTTACCAGGACCTGACCCGCGTCGACGCCGCGATCGAGGACGGCAGCTTTGCCGGCAATGCCGAATTACTCGCCGCCTGCGCCAGCGCCACGGCCGCCAGCGGCACGTTGCATATTTTCGGCCTGCTTTCGCCGGGCGGCGTGCACAGCCACGAGAGCCATATCCTGGCCATGATCGAATTGGCCGCGCGGCAGAAGGTGCCGCGCATCGCCGTGCACGCGTTCCTGGACGGTCGCGACACGCCGCCGCGTTCGGCCGAAGCCAGCCTGCGTCTGCTCGCCCGGGCCTGTACCGAGGCCGGCAACGCGCGCATCGCCAGCATCATCGGCCGCTACTACGCCATGGATCGCGACCAGCGCTGGGAACGCGTGGAGCCTGCGTATCGGGCGATCACCGAGGCGCAGGCGGAATTCCGCTTCGACGATGCGCAGAGCGCGCTCGACGCGGCCTACGCCCGCGGCGAGAACGACGAATTCGTCAAGCCGACGGTGATCGGCGAGGGCGCCGCCTTCGCCGATGGCGATGCCGTGGTGTTCATGAATTTTCGCGCCGACCGCGCCCGCGAGTTGACGGCCTGTTTCGTGGCGCCGGATTTCGCCGGCTTCGCGCGGCCGCGGGCCCTGCGGCTTTCGCGCTTCGCCTGCCTGAGCGAGTACGACGCCACCCTGCCGGCGGCAGTGGCCTTCACGTCCGAGGAATTGCACAACACGCTGTCGGAAGTGCTGTCGGCCCACGGCCTGACCCAGTTGCGCATCGCCGAAACCGAAAAGTATGCGCACGTGACTTTTTTCTTCAGCGGCGGCCGGGAGACTCCCGAACCGGGCGAAGACCGGGTGCTGGTGCCGTCGCCGAAAGTGGCGACCTACGACCTGCAGCCGCAGATGAGTTGTCCGGAGCTGACCGAACGGCTGTGCGAGGACATTCGCGCGCAGCGCCATGACGTCATCATCTGCAACATCGCCAACCCGGACATGGTCGGCCACACCGGGCTGCTGTCGGCGGCGATCGAGGCGGCACAGGCGGTCGACGTCGCCCTTGGCGCGATCCGCGCGGCGCTGGAAAGCGTCGGCGGCGAGATGATCGTCACTGCCGATCACGGCAACCTGGAGCTGATGCGCGATCCGGTCACCGGCGAGCCACACACGGCGCACACCGTGGGCCCAGTGCCGCTGGTGTACTTCGGTCGCGCGGCGCAGGTGCATGACGGCGGCTCGCTGCGCGACATTGCGCCGACGTTGTTGCGCCTGCTCGGCCTGGACGCGCCCGTGGAAATGACCGGCCGTTCCCTGGTGGAGCTGCGCTGAGTGCGGCGACTCGCGTTCGCGTTGTTGCTGCTGCTATTGGGCAGCGCCGGGGCGTCGGGGGCACAAACCGCGGCGCAACGCGCGCAAAAGGCGGCCGCGGCGCAAAAGCAATTGAACGAGACGCGGGCGCGGATCAAGTCGCTTGCCCAGGAACAGCGCCGTCTTGAAGCCGAGCGCAGCGATGCCGCCAAGGCTTTGCGTGAAGCGGACGGAAAGGTGTCCGGATCTCAGAGTGCGCTGCACGAAGTTGAGGCGGAGATCGCCGGCCAGGAAAAGGCGCTAGAAGACCTGCAGCAGAAGAAACTGGCGTTGGAAAACAGCCTGTCGCGGCAGCGTGCGGAACTGGCGGCGCTGATCCGTTCGGCCTATGCACTGGGCAAGCACCAGGAGCTCAAGCTTCTGCTCGAACAAGAGCGCATGAGCGACCTGGCGCGAGTGCTGGCCTACCATCGCTATTTCCAGCGTGATCGGGAACAACGCATCACCGGCCTGAAGGCGGAATTGCAGTCCCTGGCCGAATTGGGCGAACAGATCGAAACCCGGCAAAAGACGCTGCTCGCCACCCGCGACAGGCAGAAGGCCGAACTCGCGGCGCTGGCCGCGCAACGGCGCGAGCGCGACAAGGTGGTCAGCTCGCTCGACAGTCGCTACCGGGATCGCAGTGCGCGGCTGAACGCCTTGGGGCGCGACGAGAAAAGCACAATCGTGTTGCTGGAGCGATTGCGCAAACTGATGGCGCAACTTCCGAAGCCGAAGCCGGCCGCCAAGCCGGCCGTGCCCGGTGCCCGACCGACGCCGGCGCCAACGCGCGGCGGTCCGGCGATCCCGATCGGTCCGCTGAATTTGCCGCTCGCCGGTACCGTGTTGGCCGGCTACGGTGGCGTGATGCCCGACGGCCACCGCAGCCAGGGCTTGCTGATTGCCGGCGCGGCCGGATCCCAGGTGCACGCGGTCACGGCCGGACGCGTGGCGTACGCGGACTGGCTGAAGGGATACGGTTTGCTGATGATCCTCGACCACGGCAACGGCTGGATGACGCTGTACGCGTTCAACGATGCCCTACTGAAAAAAACCGGCGAAAGCGTGCGCGCCGGCGAAGCCATTTCCACCGTCGGTAGCTCCGGCGGCCAAGGCCGCACGGCCTTGTACTTCGAACTGCGCCGCAACGGCCAACCCCAAGACCCCACCACCTGGCTAAAAAAGAAATTGTAGGAGCGGCTTCAGCCGCGAATGCTGTTGTTCAAAGATTCTGAGGACAACAGCATTCGCGGCTGAAGCCGCTCCTACAGTTACAGCTTTGATTTGGTGCTGACTTTTTCCACTCGCCACGCACCCGCTTCGCGAATCAACTTGACCACACCGGTCACGGTGGCGCCGTCCGAGTCCTTGCCGTTGATCTGCAGCTCGGCGCGATTGGCATCTGCCCGGCCGGATATGACGCTGACCTGAGCGGGCTCGAAGGCCTTGATCATCTCGATCATCTTCGGAAAATCCGGTTCGCCGCGTGCTTCGCGCATCTTGTCGGCCCGGTCTTTCGTTGCCAGACCCAGCATCGCATCGACATCGCCGGCAAGCGATGCACGATGCAGGGCAAGATAAACTTTTCCCGGCTCGCCGCCGCCTGCCGGAAGTGCCGTCCCCCACGGTTTTGGCGCCGGTGGTGGTGGACCCATGCCGCCGATCGCCACATCAAACTGTATGTCGCATTTCAATTCATCGTCATCGCTCAACTTGAAATGACCATTTGCCCGGGTCGTCATTGGCGTGACGAGTTTCAGTTCGCCGACATCGTTGCCGGAGATGGATCGGCTGGTTCCGGGAGGAACGTACAGTTGCAACCCTTCCACCACCTTACCGCCGGCATCAAAACGCAAAGCAAGTTTTGCACCGTTCAGCTCGAAAACCTGCTCAGAAACGGCGTCATCAACCTCGTCGGGCTTGGCATTCGCCAACGCGGCGTGGTCAAGCGCTGCCGTAGCCAACCAGAGCATGGGTACCTTCTTTGTGTCTTCAAAGGGGTCCGGCCCTAGCGCCGCATGCGCGTCGACGAATGCCAGGGTCTTTCCCTGAAAGACGCATTGCCCCTTGACGCCAGCCTGTGCCGCCGAACAGGCGGCAGCCAGCAGCAAGATTGCAAGAGTGCTGAGCGGTTTCATGAGCTTCTCCCGGCGCGTTGCGAACGTTCCTGCTTGAGCAGTGGAATTCAAAGCCTCATCGAGCCGGAGGATACACCCCGACAGCAGCCTGTTGCAGCGGTAGATAGCCATACCAATCGACCTGGATGCGATCGGTGCGGCCGACGATCCTCTCGATACTTTCAACGAAGCCACCCGCTGCGATCACTTGCCCGTATTCGTCTGCATAGCGCCGATCTTCGAAATGGGGCTTCGCGGCTGGCCTCTAACAGGCGAGTGTCTGGTCGGCCGCGCCTGCGGCAGGCAATAAAAAAGGCCGGCGATTGCTCGCCGGCCCTGGTTTTTTACGATGACGCGTTCGACTAGAACTTGAAGTCCAGGCTCACGTACCAGAAGCGGCTGGGCAGGTCGTAAGTGCCGGCGTCGTAACCATTCAACGTGCAGGTCAGGCAGATCGGCGGATCCCGATCGAACACGTTGTTGACGCCTGCCGACAACTTCAGGCCATCCAGGCCGAAGCTGTTGTCCCAAGTCAGCTGCAGGTCGTTGTAGACCGTCGAACCGAGTTCGTGAAAGTCCGCGCGGGTATCGCAACCCGGCACGCCCACCACGGACGCATTGGAGCAGGCTTCGGTGGTCGAACTGATGTAGCGGACGTTCCAGGCGGCGCTCCAATCGGCGCGGCTCCAACCGAACTGCACGTTGGTCTGCCAATCCGGGATGGCGCTGTTGTCCACTTCCACCCCGACTTCGCGCTGCGAGCGGTTACCGTCGACGTCGACGGCCTCGTAGCTGATCGGGTGGGTCGCTTGCAGGGCGGCGGTCAGCTGACCCCACGACATCGGCTGGCTAGCCCAGTTGGCCTTGAAGTCCACGCCGCGGGTCTTGATGGTGCCCAAGTTGGCGAGGAAGGCGGTCGGCGGATTGAGGTTGCCACCCGGTTGACGGGTGAAGCCCGAGCAGGCGGCGCCGATGATGCTTCCGTCGGTGCAGCCGTTGAGCAGGGCCTGGATGTCCGGCGCCTGGATACCTTTCTTGATCCGATAGTTGTAGTAGTCGACTTCGAAGTCGAGGCGATCGGACCAGGACAGGTCCGTGGCCCAGGATGGAGCCCAGACCACACCAATGTTGTAGTTGTTGGACTCTTCTGGCTCCAAGTCCGGATTGCCACCGGTAAACGCAATGATCTGCGTGTTCGCCTGTTCGAAGTTTGCCGGAGCGCCCTGGGCAAGACAGCCGGCCACGTATTGCGGACCGGCCGGGCCGGGGCTGCCAGTCGAGCCGCAAGGATCGACCACGCTCGGTGCAAATTGAGTCAGGCCGTACAACTCGCCCAGATTCGGCGCACGGAAACCAGTCGAGTAGGTGCCGCGCACAACCAGCTCTTCGACCGGCTGCCAGCGGAAGCCGGCCTTGCCGGTGACGGCGTCGCCGAACGACGAATAGTACGAGTAGCGAACGGCGAAATCAGTCGAGAAGCTCTGCGCCCACGGCACGTGCAACTCGGCATAGGCCTCGTTCACGTCATAGCTGGCCGAAACCGGAGCGGCGAACGAGTCTTGCGATTCGCCGGTCTGGCGCAAGGGATCCGGATTGAAGTCGCCCTGATAGTGGCGATGCTCGACGCCGGCCGCGAAGCCAACCTCGCGGTCTTCGCCGATGTCCCACAACCCGCCGGTGAGATTGGCGCTGATGATGCCCAGCTCTTGCTTGCTGGAATCGTGCTGCGTGGTCGAGATGTAGTTGAGCATCGCCGGGGTGATCGGCCGGCCTTCGCCGCCGAACAGGTCAAGCGGGATGCAGCCCGGGGACGCCGCGCACACCGCGGGATCGCCAAGTGCCAGCTTGATGTGGGCGACATTGAAGCCGTTCTCGAAAACCTGCCGCGCCGTATTCGTGGAGTGGACGATGTTGACGTCCCAATCCCAGGCTTTTTCACCCACGTTGAAGTCGCCGCTGACGCCGCCGCTGAAGTACAGGGTCTTCACGTCCTGGGTAAAGATACGCGGCCCAAGCTCGATCGGGCGCTTGGTGATGAA
>JBAZBG010000075.1:0-8266 GCA_041671585.1 Arenimonas sp.
TGCACGATCAACGGGTGATCGGCCGGGCGGCCTTTCAACGCGAAAATCCGGTTCACCGCCTCGACGTTCGAAGCGTCGGCGGCCAGGCCGTAGACGGTTTCGGTGGGCAGGCCGATGACTTCGCCGCGGTGGAGGGCGGCGATGGCTTCGTGGATTTGGGTGGGGGTCGCGGTCATGGGGTTTGGGCGGGAGTTTTCGCGGCTGAAGCCGCTCCCACAGGGATGAAGTCTTCGGCGAGGAGGCCGTAGAAGGCGGTGTCGCAGATCTCGCCGTTGACGCGCCAGCGCTTGCGCAGCAGGCCTTCGCGCTGGAAGCCGAGCGCTTCCAGCAAGCGCCACGAGGGCTCGTTGCGCGGATCGATGTCGGCTTCGATGCGGACCAGGCCGAGTTCGTTGAACGCATAGGCCAGGCCGGCGCGCAGCGCTTCGGCGGCCATGCCGCGTCCTTGGTAGTCGGGCGACAGGCTGTACCCGACTTCGGCGCGCAATTGGTCGGCGTGCAGCGAGAACAAGGTCAGCGCGCCGATCAGGCGATCGCTGCTGCCCTCGGCGATTGCCCACGGAAAGATTTCCCCGGCGTGCATGCCGGCCAGGGCGCGATTGAGATAGATCCGCGCCTGCGCGATCTCCACCCAGGGCGGGAAGCTCCAGTAGCGCATCACCCGCGGGTCCGAATACAGCTCGAACATCGCCTCGACATCGTCGGCGCGGTAGGGCCGCAGCCGCAGTCGCGGGGTCTCCAATACCGGTACGCCGGTGTCGTCCTGGTCAGCCATGGCGCATTGTCCCACAGCTTTTCGCGGGCTCCAGTGCCAGTGGTTTGAACCCTGGCGGCCGGACGGAGGACAATGGACGGTATTCCTTCCCCTGGAGCGTTGCCGATGTCGATCCTGCGAATGGCCGATCTTGATCTGTCCGGCAAACGCGTATTGATTCGCGAGGACCTGAATGTTCCGGTCAAGGACGGCCGGATCACCTCGGAGCAACGAATCACGGCCGCACTGCCGACGCTGCGGCTGGCGCTGGAAAAGGGCGCCGCCGTGATGGTGACCTCGCACCTGGGCCGGCCGAAGGAGGGCGTGTGGACGGCCGAGGATTCGCTGGCTCCGGTGGCCGAGCGCTTGTCGCAGTTGCTCGGTCGCCAGGTTCCGCTGATTCGCGACTGGACCGATGGCGTGAACGTGCAGCCCGGCGCCATCGTGTTGCTGGAAAACTGCCGGATGAATGTTGGCGAAGGCAAGGACGATGAAACCCTGGCGAAGAAATACGCGGCCCTGTGCGATGTCTTCGTCATGGATGCGTTCGGTACCGCGCATCGCGCGCAGGCGTCCACCCACGGCGTAATTCGTTTCGCCAGCGTTGCCTGCGGTGGCCCCTTGCTGATGGCCGAACTGGATGCGCTGGCGAAAGCGCTATTGAATCCTGCCCGACCCTTGATTGCGATCGTCGCCGGCTCCAAGGTTTCGACCAAACTGGAATTGCTCGGCAGCCTGGTCGGCAAGGTCGACCAGCTGATCGTCGGCGGCGGCATCGCCAATACCTTCATTGCGGCGATGGGATATCCGGTCGGCAAGTCGCTGTGCGAAGTCGAACTCATCGACACCGCGAAAGCGATCATGGCTGACGCCAAGGCGCGCGGCGCCGATATCCCGATCCCGACCGATGTCGTGGTCGCGAAGCAATTTTCCGCCGATGCGCCAGCCACGGTGAAGCCGGTGGCCGAGGTCGGCGCCGACGAGATGATCCTGGATATCGGGCCCGAGACGGCGGCGCGCTACGCGGCGATGATCCGGCAGGCGGGCTCCGTGATCTGGAACGGACCGGTCGGCGTTTTCGAATTCGATGCCTTCGGCAACGGCACGGAAGTGTTGGCGCACGCGATCGCTGATTCGTCCGCGTTCTCCATCGCCGGCGGCGGCGACACGCTGGCGGCCGTCGACAAGTACGGCGTGGCTTCTGGCATCAGCTACATCTCGACCGGTGGCGGCGCCTTCCTCGAATTCTGCGAAGGCAAGCAATTGCCTGCCGTCGCGGCGCTGGAAGCGCGCGGCTGATCGCAAAGCTGTCGCCCGCCTGTGCTAGCGTGACCGCCTGTCATGGGAATCCTTCAATGAGCTTCGATCTGCGCCGCACGAAAATTCTCGCCACCCTGGGCCCGGCCACCGATGTGCCCGGCGTGCTCGACGACCTGGTACGCGCCGGCGTCAATGTCGTGCGCCTGAATTTTTCCCACGGCACGCCCGAGCATCACGCCGAGCGTGTTTCCGCCGTACGCGAGGCGGCGGCCCGGCAAGGCCGCGAAGTCGGCATCCTGGCCGACCTGCAGGGGCCGAAGATCCGCATCGAAAAATTCGAAGGCGGCAAAGTCGTGCTCAAGGCGGGCGAGCCGTTCGCACTGGTCTGTCGCGCCGACGCGCCGCCCGGCGACACCATGCAGGTCGGCGTGAGCTACCTGGGGCTGGTCAACGACGTGCACGTCGGCGACATGCTCCTGCTCGACGACGGCTTGATCGCGCTGCGGGTCACTCGAATCAGCGCCGATACCGTGCACACCGAAATCCTGACCGACGGCTCCCTGTCCGATCGCAAGGGCCTCAACCGGCTTGGCGGCGGCTTGTCGCTGGGCGCGCTGACCGAACAGGACAAGGCGCATATCGTCATTGCCGCGCACCTGGGCGTCGATTTCCTCGCTGTGTCCTTTTGCCGTTCGGCCGAGGACATGCACGAAGCGCGCGCACTCGCGAAGGCGGCGGGCAGCGATGCCGCGCTGGTGGCGAAGATCGAACGCGCCGAGGCGATCGAGAACCTGGTCGAGATCACCATCGCTTCCGATGCAGTCATGGTCGCGCGTGGCGACCTGGGCGTGGAGATCGGCGATGCCGAGCTGCCCGGCCTGCAGAAGCGGATCATCCGCACCGCGCTCGAATACAACCGGGTGGTGATTACGGCCACGCAGATGTTGCAGTCGATGGTCGACAATCCGATCCCGACCCGGGCCGAAGTGCTCGATGTCGCCAACGCCGTGATCGATGGCACCGACGCGGTCATGCTGTCGGCGGAAACCGCATCGGGCAGCTATCCGGTCAAGGCCGTGGAGGCCATGGTGCGCATCTGCCTGGGCGCCGAACGCCAGTTCGACCGCGACACCGATTTCGAGGCCGCGCCGCGCAACCTGCAACGCGCCGACCAGGCCATCGCCATGGCCGGCATGTTCCTGGCCGAGCACACCAAAGTGCGCGCCATGATCGCCCTCACCGAGTCCGGCGGCACCGCGCGCTTCCTGTCCCGATTCCGCTCCTCGGTGCCGATCTTCGGCCTGTCGCGGCATGACGGATCGCGCCGGAAAATGGCGCTGATGCGCGACGTGTTTCCGGTCGCGTTCGACAGCCGCGGCCTGCCGACCCGGGAGGCCGCCCGTGGCGCGATCCAGCAATTGTTCGACCTGGAGCTGCTGGCCGAATCCGACCGCGTGCTGATCACCAGTGGCGACCACATGGAAGTGCATGGCACCACCAACACCCTGCGCCTGCTGCAGGTGGGAGCGGGTGGAACCGCCCAGGGCCTGGGCGAACTGTGAACGGGCGGTTTCATGGGGGCCGAGTCTCCGCGGTATAATTCGGGTTCGAAAAATAAGCCGGAAACCCCCATGAGTATCGATCAGCTCGCCGAAACAGCCCAGGCCATGGTAGCGGCCGGCAAGGGCATCATCGCCATCGATGAGTCCAACAACACCATCAAGAAACGTTTCGATGGCGTCGGCATCGAGTGCACGGAAGAAAATCGCCGCGCCTATCGCGAAATGCTGCTGACCACGCCGAACCTCGGCAAGTACATCTCCGGCGCCATTCTGTACGACGAAACGCTGCGCCAGTCGACGCGCGACGGCGTGCCGTTCACCAAGATCATGATGGACAACGGCATCCTGCCCGGCATCAAGGTCGACAAGGGCCCGCAGCCGCTGGCCGGATTCCCCGGCGAAGTGGTCACCGAAGGCCTCGACGGCCTGCGCGACCGGCTGAAGGAATACGCCCGCCTCGGCGCCCGCTTCGCCAAGTGGCGCGCGGTGATCACCATCGGCGAGGACATTCCGTCGGGCACCTGCATCGAGGCCAACAGCCACATGCTGGCCCGCTATGCGGCGCTCTGCCAGGAAGCCGGCATCGTGCCGATGGTCGAGCCGGAAGTGCTGATGGACGGCGACCACGACATCGATGTCTGCTACGAGGTCACCGAAGTCACCCTGCGTTCCCTGTTTGCCGCGCTGTACGACCAGAATGTGATGCTCGAAGGCACCATCCTGAAGGCCAGCATGGTCGTGTCTGGAAAAGATTGCCCGGACCAGGCCGGCGTCGATGAAGTCGCCGAGATGACCATCCGCTGCCTGAAGAACACCGTACCGGCGACCTTGCCGGGCATCGTGTTCTTGTCCGGCGGCCAGTCCGACGAGGCGGCGACCGCGCACTTGAACGCGATGAACCAACTCGGCCCGCACCCCTGGCCGCTGAGCTTCAGCTACGGCCGCGCCATGCAGTCGGCAGCGATGAAGCTGTGGTCGCAGGACCTGGTCGGCAACATCGCCAGCGCCCAGCAGACGGTATTTGGCCGCGCCCGCGACAACGGCCTGGCCGCGCTCGGTCAGTGGAAGAAGACCGCGTAATCACTGCGCCAGTCGTTTGGCAACACCGGTAAAACGCCAGCCTCGCGCTGGCGTTTTCTTTTTTGTCGGAACCAAGACCGCCCCCTGCCATCAAAGCCACTCCATTTGTCCTAAACTCCGGGATCATTCAATGAACCCAGCGATGACCCCGCCCATGCGCAGAATCGACCGCCTCCGAGCCGTCATGGAGAAAACTGCGCCGTTCATGGCCGCGACCGCGCGCCTGGCCCTGGTCGCGATGCTGGCTGCAGGAGTGTCGGCCTGTAGCGACAAGGGCGCGGGCAAGGGCGGCGCCGGCGGGCCGCCCGCGGTGGTGACCACCATGGTGCTGGCGCCGATGCCCTGGGCGGACAGCATCGAGGCGCTGGGCACGGCCAGCGCGCGCGAATCGGTCAGCATCACGGCCAAAGTCAGCGAGACCGTGGCGCAAGTGCGTTTCGACAGCGGCGAGCAGGTGCGCGCCGGCGATATCCTGGTGACGCTGTCGGATCGCGCCGAGGTCGCCGGCTTGAACGAGGCCAGCGCCGCCTACCGCGAGGCGCAGCGATTGTTCGAACGGCAACAGGCGTTGGCGCAGCGGCAACTGATCGCCGCCAGCCAGCTGGATACGCAGAAGGCCGAGCGCGATGCGGCCAAGGGTCGCCTTGACCAGATTCGCGCGCAGTTGTCCGACCGGGTGATCGTGGCGCCGTTCGATGGCGTGCTCGGCATGCGCCAGGTCAGTCCGGGTTCACTGGTAACGCCGGGCACGGTGATCACCACGCTCGACGACATTTCCACCATCCGGCTCGATTTTTCCGTTCCCGAGCGTCACCTCTCATTGCTGGCCGCGGGCCAGGCCGTCGTCGCGACCAGCGACGCCTATCCGGGCGAAGCCTTTCGCGGCACGGTCACCTCGCTCGGCTCCCGCGTCGATCCGGTGACGCGCGCGTTGGCGATGCGCGCCGAGTTCGACAACCCGGAACACAAGTTGCGACCGGGCATGCTGCTCGAAGTGCGACTGCAGCGCGCCACGCGCAACGCGCTGCAGGTGCCGGAGTTGTCGCTGCAGCAAGTCGGCCGCCAGGCCTTCGTGTTTCGCGTCGACGGCGACAAGGTTGCGCAGGTGCCGGTACGCATCGGTGCCCGCCGTCCGGGCTGGGTCGAGATCGTCGAGGGCGTCAAGGCCGGCGATCGCGTGGTCGTGGAAGGCATCGTCAAGCTCAAGCCAGGCGCGAAAATCACCGAGGCCAAGCCCACGCCGTCGCCGGTCGCGACGCCGTCGTCGCCGCCGAGTCCCTAGCCGATGCTGGTCTCCGATCTGTCGATTCGCCGACCGGTGCTCGCCACCGTGATCAGCCTGTTGCTGATCGTACTCGGCATCTTCGCCTTCACCCGCTTGCCCCTGCGTGAATTGCCGGACATCGATCCGCCGGTGGTGTCGATCACCACCACCTACACCGGCGCCTCGGCAGCGGTCGTTGAAACGCGCATCACCCAGGTGCTCGAGGACGCCGTCAGCGGCATCGAAGGCGTGGACCTGCTGACCTCCGGCAGCCGTACCGGCCGCTCGAACATCAACATCGAATTCTCCTCCAAGCGCGATATCGAAAGCGCCGCCAACGATGTGCGCGACGCGGTCAGCCGCGCCATCGACGAGTTGCCCGACGACGTCGACACGCCGCAGGTGAGGAAGGCCGATTCGGATTCGGAAGTGATCCTGTGGGCCAACCTGACCGGCGCCAGTTTCGACACGCTCGCCCTCACCGATTACGCCGAACGTTACCTGGTCGACCGCCTGTCGAGCATCGATGGCGTGTCGCAGGTAAATCTTGGTGGCGGCCAGCTGTATGCGATGCGCATCTGGCCCAATCCGGCGGCGCTGGCGGCCCGCGACCTGACCGTTGCCGACGTGCAGGCGGCCTTGCGCCGTGAAAATATCGAATTGCCCGGCGGCGCCATCGAGTCGACCGATCGCGATTTCACCGTGCGCGTGGAGCGTGGCTTTACGAGCGCCGACGAGTTCGCCAATCTGGCCTTGTCGCGCGGCGAAGACGGCCATGTTGTGCGCCTTGGCGAGGTGGCGCGGGTCGCGCTCGACTCGGCCGAGCGGCGCAGTTATTTCCGCGGCAATGGCAAGACCATGCTGGGCCTGGGCATCGTCAAGACCTCGACGTCCAACAGCCTGGAAGTGGCGCAGCTGGTCAAGGAAGAAATCGCGCGCATCAACACCGGCCTGCCGCAGGGCATGCAGATGGGCGTGACCTTCGACTCGACCGAATACATCGATGTCGCCGTGCACGAGGTGTACAAGACCCTGGCCGAGGCGATCGTACTGGTCCTTCTCGTAATCTGGTTGTTCCTGGGCAGCGCGCGCGCGGCGCTGATTCCGGCGGTGACCGTGCCGGTGTGCGTGATCGCGGCGTTCATGGCGCTGTGGGCGTTTGGCTTCTCCATCAACCTGTTGACCCTGCTGGCGCTGGTGCTGTCGATCGGCCTGGTGGTGGACGATGCCATCGTGGTGCTTGAAAACGCCCAGCGCCGCGCCGATCTCGGTGAACCGGCGCCGCTGGCGGCGCTGCGCGGCACGCGGCAGGTAGCGTTCGCAGTGATGGCGACGACAGCGGTGCTGATCGCCGTGTTCGTGCCCATGGCGTTCCAGGAAGGCAACAACGGCCGCCTGTTCCGCGAGCTGGCGGTGGCGTTGGCGGGCGCGGTGGCGATTTCAATGTTCGTCGCGCTGACCCTGACGCCGATGATGTGTTCGCTGCTGATCCGGCCGCACAAGCGCGGGGAAACCGGCTTTGGCGCGTGGACCGACCGCCGCCTGCGCAGCTTGTCGGACGGATATCGGCGGCAGTTGGCGCGCCATGTCGGCCGGCCCTGGCTGTTCTTAGGCATCATGCTCGCCGCGTTGGCCGCCAGCGCGCTGCTTTTTTTCACTGTGCC
The DNA here is from genome assembly GCA_041671585.1 of Arenimonas sp. Taxonomy (GTDB): domain Bacteria; phylum Pseudomonadota; class Gammaproteobacteria; order Xanthomonadales; family Xanthomonadaceae; genus Arenimonas. Next base: position 7,585 of record JBAZBG010000075.1, read on the forward strand.
GCGCGAGCTGGCGCCGACCGAAGATCGCGGCGCGTTCTTCGTCTCGGCCAATGGTCCGGAAGGCGGCGGCTACGACTACACGGTCAAACAGACCGCCAAGATCGAAGACGCCCTGTTGAAGTACGAAGGCAACGGCAAGCCGGTGGCGATGATCATCACCCGCGTGCCGGGCGGCTTCGGCGGTGGCGGCGAAATGCAGAACGGCCAGGCGGTGGTCATCCTGAAGCCCTGGAGCGAGCGCGAACAAACGACCGACGACGTGGTCGAGGTGGTCGGGCGCGATCTGGCGAAGATCGCGGGCGTGCGCGCCTTGCCGCAGGTTCGGCAGGGCCTGGTTCGTGGCGGCGGGCAACCCCTGCAGATCGTCCTGGGTGGACCGGATTACGCACAGCTGGTGGAGTGGCGCGACCGGCTGCAGGCGCGCTTCGAAGCCAATCCGCAGTTGTCCGGCGTCGACACTGACTACAAGGAAACCCGGCCGCAGTTGCGTGTGGTCGTCAATCGCGACCGCGCCGCGGACCTCGGCGTGGCGGTCAGCGATATCGGAAACACGCTGCAAACCATGCTCGGTTCCAGCCGGGTCACCACCTTCGTCAACGAAGGCAGGGAATACGATGTGCTGGTGCAGGCCGAACGCGGGGATCGCTCGTCCATCGCCGACCTGGAAAACTTGTACGTACGC
>JBAZBG010000076.1:0-8248 GCA_041671585.1 Arenimonas sp.
CCAGGTTGAGATTCTGCACGGCCTGGGTGGCGGCGCCTTTGAGCAGGTTATCCAGCGTCGCGACCAGCACCAGGCGCCGGCCGTCGGCGGACAGAGTGAAGCCACCGATTTCAACACCGTGCCGGCCGGCGATGCGACTGACCCAGGGCACATCATCGACAACGCTGATCAAGGGCTCACCGGCAAAATGCCTGCGATAGGCGGCCTTGATCTGTTCAAGGGTGAATGCGCGGGATAGATGCATGTTCACGGTCATGGTGATGCCGCGAAAATGCGCCGCCACTGCCGGCATGAACTCCACCGCCTGACCCAGCTGCCGCGTGACTTCGCGCTCATGTACATGGCCGACCAAGGCATACGGCATCAAGTTGTCGCGCAGTTTTTCCGGATCGTTCTTGTCCGAAGGCTTGGTGCCCGCGCCCGAATAGCCGGACACGCCGAAACACTGCACCGGTCCGGCCAGCGCATCGCACATCGGCGCGATCGCCAGTTGCATCGCCGTGGCGTAACAGCCTGGATTGCTGATGCGCTTGCGGCCCTCGGCGCCGGCGCGGGTCAGCTCGGGCAGGCCGTAGTACCAGTCGTCATCGAAACGGTAATCGGCAGAAAGGTCGAGCACCACCGTTTCGGGCGCGACGGCGTCGATCGCCGCGACAAACTCACCGGCCATGTCGTTGGGCAGCGCCAGCACCAGCGCATCGGCGCCCTGCCCGGCCGCCTCGCTCGGACCCGGATTCACATAGCGAAGATCGCCAGCCAGGCCAGGCTCGTGAGCGGCGAGCATTTCGCCTTCGCGTTCGCGCGAAGCAACGAACGCCAGTTCGAACTGCGGATGGCCGGCGATCAGCCGGATCAGCTCGCTGCCGACGTAGCCGCGGGCACCGATGAGTCCGATCCGCGTCTTCACGTGACGCGCCCGCCCTGCGCGAGCTGGTGCGTCAGATGGACCTTCACCGTCGGCCATTCCGATTCGATGATCGAGAACACGACCGTGTCGCGAAAGCCGCCGCCCGGAATGCGCATGGCGTTGCGCAGCACGCCATCCTGCTTCGCGCCGAGACGGGCGATCGCCGCGCGCGAGCGGAAGTTGAACCAGTTGGTGCGGAACTCCACTGCGATCGCCTGCAGTGTCTCGAAGGCGTGGCCGAGCAGCAGCAATTTTGCCTCGGTGTTGAGCGCCGTGCGCTGCACGCGCGTGGCATACCAGGTGTAGCCGATTTCCAGCCGCTGGTTGGCGGATTCAACATGGCAGTAACGCGTACTGCCGACGATGACGCCGTCAGCGTCACGCACGACGAACGGCAAGTCCGTACCAGCGGCCTGCCCGGCCAGCGCCGTGGCGATGTACTCCTCGACCAGCTCGGGCTTCGGCACACTGGTGAACCAAAGTCGCCACAGTTCGCCATCGGCAAGGGCCGCGCGCAATCCGTCTGCATGTTCGGCGCGCAAGGGCTCGAGCCGGACGTGCTTGCCGGTGAGCGTGACGGGGACGGCCCAGGACTTTGGTTCGCTGCTCATCTCAATCCTTCAGTGACGGCGGTCGTGCCCGGCAGTGATCCACCGCGAAGCGGATGTCGTCGAACGATTCCAGGCCGTACCAGAATACATTCCATTTCTCCCCTTTTAGGCAGCCATCGGCTTCGTCGAAATAGAATTCATTGATCGGGTTGTCGGCACGCGAACGCCAGAACAGCCGCGGCGTGGCGGCGCGCATCACTTGCCAGGCGGCGCGGCCCAGGCCTTCGCCTTGCGCGTCTTCACTGACCGCGAACTTGTCCAGGTGCGGAATGCCGTTTTCCAGCGTCAGGATCAAGGCGGCGCGGTAATGTTCGCTGACGAAAACCGTGTGCAGTTCGGTCCGCGAGAAATAGTCTGGCGCCAACATGCGGCCGAAGCCCGATTCGACCAGGACCTTCAGTCGTTCCATGTCCAGTTTCTTCCAGGAGTCCACGCTGCGAATCTGTTCGCCGCGCCGCACCAGGGTGCCCGAGCCGCGGTGGGTGAACAGCTCCTTGGCCAGCTCGTCGGGACGGGTGATCGACACCGACGACGAGGGCGGCAACTGCATCAGCAGGTCGTGGATCTGCTCGATCTTCAGGCGCATGCCCGAGTGCAGCCAGGGCTGGTGCATCAGGTCGGCGTACTCGGTGGAAAGATTGATCGAATCGATCAACTCGCCGTCGCCATCGAGCAGTCCGCCGGTGCCGGTCAGGAAGATGATCTTGTAGGGCTGCAGCGTCTTGACCAGCTCGTTCGCCGCCCAGTCGGCATTGACGTTGAGAATTTGCCCGCCTGCGGTTTCGCCGAGCGAGGCGATCACCGGGATCGAACGCACTTCGATTGCCGCCTGGATCGATGCCGTGTGCACCTTCGCGACCTTGCCGACCAAGCCGTACTTTCGCTTGTTGAGATAGACCGACTCGAACACGCCGGCGGTGATCGACGTCGCGCGGACGCCCTGTTCCTGCAAGGCCTCGACCAGGCGCAGGTTTTCCTGCTGGAACACCCGGCGCACGACGGCGAGGGCTTCCGGACTGGTGACGCGCAAGCCATCCAGCGTCTCCTTGGCGATGTGCGCTGCCTTCATCTCTTCGTCGAGCTGCGGACCGGCGCCGTGCAGCACGATCGGCGTCAGGCCGACTTGCTGCAGGAAGGCGAGCGAAGACACCAGCGCGTCGAGATCGTCGCGCAGGATGGCGCCGCCGACCTTGACCACGGCGAATTTCGCCGCGTCCAGTTGCGAGAAGCGCTTGAGGTACTGCTGGATCTCCTTGGCGCTGGCCATGTTGGAGAGCAGTCGGACAATGGTGGGACGCAGGTCATTCATGACTGCGGACGCCACGAAGGCAGTGGGCCGGAAGCAACCTCCACGACGAAGGATGCACCTGGGCCTGCGCAGCAAGGGAATCGAGGTGATGACGTTTGTTCATGGCGACCCCATCAGGCGTTGGTAAGTGGAGGCAACGGTGGCCAGCTGAGCCAGCGCCACCCATTCGTCGGCGCTGTGGGCCTGGGCGATGTCGCCCGGGCCGTACACGAGCGCGGTGAGGCCGGCTTCGGAAAACAGCGACGCTTCGGTCCAGAAATCGACCGCGTTGCCGATCGGCAGGTCGAGGGCATCGGCCAGGTCGCGCGCCTGCAGGCGGCGTTCCTCGGCGGCGGCGATTTCTCCGGACGGCAGCGACGGGCCGCGGAAGGTTTCTTCGTACGCAGCCAGCGCCGTGCTGTCGGCAAACCCGCGGAACGTGTCGTGCAGTGCGGAGAAATCCTGCGATGGCAGCGGTCGGAAGCCAAAGCGCAACTCGGCGGCGGGCGCGATCACATTGCCCTTGATGCCGCCTTCGATGCGGCCGATGTTGAAGCGCAAACCGGTCAGCCCGCCGAAGCGCAGGTGCGCGAGCGAGCTGGCGTGATCGAGCGCGCGCGCGCCCCAGCGCATCGCCTGGTGCACGGCGCTCAGCTCCAGCGCATCGGCCGCCGAGGCGTGCCCGGCCTGGCCCTTGAACGCCATCCGCACCGAGACAATGCCGCGGTGCGCGAGTACCGCTTCGGCATTGGTCGGCTCGGCGACGATCGCTTCGGTGAAGCCAGGGTTGCGCTTGAGGAACGAAGGAATGCAGCGCGCGTCGCTGGCTTCCTCGTCACTGGTGAAAAGAAACGCGACCGGCCCTTGGGAATTTTCGGCCGCCGCGAGCAGGCAGGCGGCGGCGCCCTTGATGTCGCAGGCGCCGAGGCCGATGGCGCGCTCGGCGGTCACCCGCAAGCGTAGCGGATCGGCCGTCCATGCCGGCGAATCGGGCACCGTGTCCAGGTGCACGTTGAACAGCCGCGTCGTCTCACCACGCGTCGCCAGCAGCGACACCGCGCCGGCGCCGTGATCGGTCAGCTCGATGCGAAAACCCGGCAGCGCCTCGCACAGGTAATCGAAGATGCCATCGGTTCCGATCGCCCGCGGCGGATTGCGCGTGTCGAACCCCACCAGCGCTTCCAGATGATTCAAAACCCGACCCAACATACCCAACTCCAATTGATGCGACCCATGTAGGAGCGGCTTCAGCCGCGATGCTTTTCCGGGCAAATCTATCGCGGCTGAAGCCGCTCCTACACAGTCGTGATGCTTTTCCTGGCGAATCTATCGCGGCTGAAGCCGCTCCTACACGGTTCGGCGGTTTATTTCGGCCCAGAGGGTGGTGCTCATGCCGTAGAGACGGATGAAGCCTTCGGCTTCGGCGACGCCCCAGTCGGCCGATTGCGCGTAGGTTGCGCCCTTGGCATTGAGGATGTGCGGCGAGCGCACCGACACGGCGCTGACGGTGCCTCCCTGCGTCTCCAGCGTGACTTCGCCGTTGACGCAACGCTGGCTGGAGGCTAGGAACGCTTCGAGATCGGACTTGAGCGGGTCGTGGAAGAAGCCTTCGTAGACCAGTTCGACCCACTTGCGCGAGACCTCGGGCTTGAAGCGATTCTGCGCCTTGCTCAACACCGCTTCCTCCAGGGCGCGATGCGCGGCCAGCAGCGCAATCAGGCCGGGCGCCTCGAAGATGATGCGGCCCTTCAAGCCGATAGTGGTGTCGCCGGTGTACATGCCGCGGCCGACGCCGTAGCGGGCAAACAGCGTGTTGAGCCTGGCCAGCAGCAGGTGACCGGGCATCGCTTCCCCGTCGAGCGCGACCGCAACGCCGTGCTCGAAGCGCAGGCTTGCCCGCAAGGCTTCCTGCGGCCATTCCGCGCGCGGCGCGCACCAGCCGCGGGCGCCCTCGCCCGGCGCCTCCCAGCGGTCGATCTCGCCGCCCGACATGGTCAGGCCGAGCAGGTTTTCATTGATCGTGTACGCCTTCTGCTTGGCGCGCACGCCGAAGCCGCGCTCTTCCAGGTAGGCCTGCTCGTAGGCGCGGACTTCCTTGTGTTCCTTCTGGATCTCGCGGATCGGCGCGACGATCGTGTAGTCGCCGAGCGCTTTCACCGCCAGGTCGAAGCGCACCTGGTCGTTGCCCATGCCGGTGCAGCCGTGCGCGACCAGCGATGTACCCAATGCAGCGCAACGTTGCAGGGCGGCTTCGACGATCAGGTAGCGGTCGGACACCAGCAAGGGATACTGGCCCTGGTAGCCCTCGCCCGCCCAGATGAAGGGTTTGACGAAGCCATTCCAGATCGCCGGCCCACCGTCGACGGTGACGTGCGTGGTCGCGCCGAGTTCGGCGGCGCGTTGTTCGATGAACTCGCGTTCGGCCGCATCCACGCCGCCGGTATCGGCGAACACCGTGTGCACGGCGTAGCCCCGTTCCTGCAGGTAGGAAATGCAGAAACTGGTGTCGAGGCCGCCGGAGAAGGCGAGGACGATGTCTTTTTGGTTCATGGCGCGATCCCGGTTGGACGGACGAATGCTGGTTGGTCGGATGTCGGCGTCATTTGGGCGCCTGCGATATCAGGGCCGCCATCACGGCCTTCTGCACGTGCAGGCGATTTTCCGCTTCGTCGATGGCGATGCAGGCCGGCGAATCCATGACCGCGTCGGTCGCCTTGATATTGCGTCGCAACGGCAGGCAGTGGCTGAATACCCCGCCATTGGTCAGCGCCATCTTCGCCTCGTCGACGATGAAATGCTTGAAGCCGTCGCGAATGGGTTTTTCCTGGTCCCAGTTGCCGAAGTACGGCAGCGCGCCCCAGCTCTTGGCGTAGACGACATCCGCGCCGGTGTAGGCGCTGTCGATGTCGTGGCTCACTTGCAGGGAGCCGCCGTTGGCCGCGGCATTGGCATGGCCGAAATCCATGTAGCGCGAATCCAGCACGTAGTCCGGCGTCGGACAAAGCAGGGTAACGTCCATGCCGAAGCGGGTGGCGATCATCAGTGCCGAATTGGCCACAGCCGTGTTCAGCGCTTTCGGATGATAGGTCCAGGTCAGCACGTACTTCTTGCCACGCAGGTCCGTGCCGAATTTTTCCTGCAGCGCCATGATGTGCGCCAGCTCCTGGCAGGGATGGGTGATCGTCTCCAGGTTGATCACCGGCACCGTCGCGTGACGGGCGAAGCCTTGCAGCACCTTGTCCTCACGATCGGCCAGCCAATCCTTGAATTTGGGGAAGGCGCGCACCGCGATCAGGTCGACGTAGCGCGACAACACCCGGGCTACTTCGGCGATGTGTTCTTCCGCCTCGGCGTCCATCACCGCGCCGAGCTCAAATTCGATCGGCCAGGCGTCCTTGCCGGGCGAGAGCACCACGGCGTGCCCGCCCAGGTGGAAGGCCCCGAGTTCGAAGCTGGTGCGCGTGCGCAGGGACGGATTGAAGAAGACCAGCGCAATGCTTCGCCCCTTCAACTGGTCGCCGAGCTTGCTGCGCTTGAACGACGCGGCCTGCGCGAGCAAGGCGTCGAGCTCGGGGCGGCTCCAGTCCTGGGTAGTGAGGAAGTGCTTCATGGCGGATCGATTCCGTTGGCGTGAAAAACAAAAAAGCCCAGCGCGAGGCTGGGCTTTTCCGGTGAAAAAACGACGACGTCCGGTTTACCCAGGTGAGTTTTGGGGTTCCGGTCGGCGCGCACGCGAGGTCATCCCTGCTGCCATGCGGGCAGAGGTCAGGACATCGACGGTGGCGACAAAAGTCTTCATGCGTTCAGAGTATGTCAGCAGCGCGGGGCTACCGCAACTCGAGCAAAAGCTCAGCGATAGTCCGCGACCAGTTCGTCCGGAGTCACCGAAACCCGGATCCGCAGGCGGTTGCCCGGATCGCTGGCCAGGCGCGACATGTATTTCTCGCCCTTGTACTGGTATTCGACGTCGTACCCGGTGAGGCGGCGCTCTTCGCGAACGACTTCCACGGTCCGGCAGCGGACGCCGCCCGCGGAGTTATTGTTCTTGTCGATCCTGCGGCCGATGGCCCCGCCGATCACCGCGCCTGCGACGGTGGCAGCCTTGCGGCCGTCGCCCTTGCCGACCTGGTTGCCGAGCGCGCCGCCAACCACCGCGCCGACCACCGTCCCGCCTGTCGGGTCGCCGCCATCCCTGCCCTCACGTCCCTCGCAGCGCTCTTCGGGGACGCGGACCCGGACGGTTTGGTACACCGGCGATGCGCGCAATACCTGGGCGTAGCCGTAGGTCACGTTTTCGCCGGCCAGCTGGACTTGTGCGACACCCATGCCGGGAACAAGAAGGAACACGACGAGGGTGATTGCACGGCGAGTCATGGAGGTTCCCTAAACATGGACAGGTAACGCGGGTAGCGCCCGGAAACGGCCAGCATCCTTGCCCTTGTTGCGAGCGAAGCTCGCGCGCCTGATTGGTCCTCGCCTGCGATTCAAGCATGCAGCCGCTGAACCGAGTCGAAAGATTGATTATGCCTGCCACCGGCCTTGCTAAACTTGCGCCATGGACCTATTTCTCTACAACAACCTGAACCGCCGCCCCGAGGCATTCGCGCCGCTGGACCCTCAACGCGTGACCATGTACCTGTGCGGTCCCACCGTGTACAACTACGTGCACATCGGCAATGCCCGCGGCCCCGTGGTCTTCGACGTGCTGGCCAGGCTGCTGCGCCGACGCTATCCGAAGTTGGTGTACGCACGCAACATCACCGATGTCGACGACAAGATCAACGCCGCCGCGCTCGAGCAGGGCGTGCCGATCAGCACGATCACCGACAAGTTCACTGCCGTCTATCGCGCGGACATGGCCAGGCTCGGCGTCGACCCGCCCGACCTGGAGCCGCACGCGACCGCGCACATTCCGCAGATCATCACGATGATCGAGCAGCTGATCGCCAGCGGCCACGCCTACGCCGCCGACGGCCATGTGCTGTTCTCGGTGGCCAGCTTCGCCGACTACGGCAAGCTGTCGCGTCGGCCGGTGGATGAGATGCTGGCCGGCGCCCGCGTCGAAGTGGCTCCGTACAAGCGCGATGCCGGCGACTTCGTGCTGTGGAAGCCGTCGACGCCCGAGCTGCCTGGCTGGAATTCGCCCTGGGGCATCGGCCGGCCGGGCTGGCACATCGAGTGCTCGGCGATGAGTGCGGCGCACCTGGGTGAAACCATCGACATCCATGCCGGCGGCGTCGACTTGCAGTTCCCGCACCATGAAAACGAACTTGCGCAAAGCACCTGCGCCCACGGCGGCAAGGTCTTCGCGCGATTCTGGTTGCACAACGGCATGCTCAATTTCGGCGGCACCAAGATGTCGAAGTCGCTGGGCAATGTCAGCCTGCTGCACGAACTGTTGGCCACCCAGCCGCCGGAAGCGCTGCGTTACGCGCTGCTTTC
>JBAZBG010000077.1:0-8201 GCA_041671585.1 Arenimonas sp.
TGCTGCGCGATTGCTTCACCCGCACCATGGCGCGCGCCGACCTGACCCTGGGTGGCGAGTACTACGTGAGCCTGGCCTACAAGCCCTTGCTCGAAGACGGCCGCTGCGTGGCGGTGTACGAACTCAACCACTTCATGCAATGGGGCACGCCCCAGGACATGGAGGAATACCGGTACTGGTCGAACGCGTTTCGCGCGCTTGGCGATCCGCGCCGCGCGCCGGCCGCGCCGCGCCAGGGCGGCACTGTGCTGGTGCCGATGGCCGGACACGGCCTGCGCTTCGCGCAACAAGGCTACGCGCAACCCAAGCCGCTGATCGCCGTGTCCGGCGAGCCGATGGTGGTGCAGGCGACGCGCGATTTGCCGCAGGCCAACCAGCACGTGTTCGTGCAGCGTCGCGACTTGCCCGGTCATGGCGACATCGGGCAGACCCTGCGCGCGCATTTTCCGGAGTGCGCGTTGGTCGACCTGGAGCAAGTCACCGACGGCCAGGCGCGCACCTGCCTGCTCGGGTTGGACGGCGTCGACCTGGACCAACCGCTGACCATCGGCGCCTGCGACAACGGCGCGCTGTTCGACGCGCAGGCCTTCGATGCCCTGCTCGCCGACCCGGACATCGACGTCATCGTCTGGGTCGCCCGCGGCTACCCGGGCGCCGCGCGCCGGCCGCAGGCCTACGGCTGGGTGCGTGAAGAACAGGGCCGCGTGCTCGGCGTATCGGTCAAGCAGGCACTGGACGATCCGGCCACCGATCCGATCATCGTCGGCACTTTCACGTTCCGCCGCGCCGGCGATTTCGTCCGCGCCGCCACCGACCTGATCAACCGCGACGGCCGCGTCAATGGCGAGTTCTACGTCGACAGCTGCCTCAACGATGCCGTCGCGCTCGGCTTGAACTGCCGTGTGTTCGAAGTCGAACACTACCTGTGCTGGGGCACGCCGGACGACCTGCGCACTTTCGAATACTGGCAATCGTGTTTCCACAAATGGGCCGCGCACCCGTACCGCCTGGAGAACGACGCGCGCGTCGCCGCCGCCGCGCGGCCGGTGCTGGCCGAACGCTATCGCATGCGGCAACCGGAGCGCTGGCCGTGTTGACCGGCAACGCGCCGCCGATACTGCAAGGCTTGCGCGGCCAGCTGGCGCGCTTCCTGGTGGTCGGCCTCACCGCGACCGGCATCGACTTCGCGCTGTATCGCGGCCTGTTGGCGCTGGGCGCGGCCATCCATCCGGCCAAGGGCCTGGGCTTCGTGACCGGCGCGCTGTTCGCCTATTTCGCCAATCGCGCCATCACCTTTCAGTTGGGCAGCGGTTGGCGACCGGATGAAGTGCTGCGTTTCGTCAAAGTCTACGCGGGCGCGCTGGCGGGCAATGTCGCGGTCAACTTCCTGGTGCTCGACCTGATCGGTCGCAGCGAGGCCGGTATCGTCGTCGCGTTCGTCGTCGCCACCGGCGTATCGGCCGCGCTCAATTTCGTCGGCATGAAATGGTTTGTCTTCAACGATCGAGCTGGCTTCAGCGATCATGTCGCGCCGCCAGTGGCGCCTGCGCTGGCGCCATGCGCCGCCGTCGACGGCATCCGGCTGTCGCTGGTCATCCCCTGCTACAACGAGGTGCGCAACCTGCCGCTGCTGGTGCAACGGTTGCAGGCGACCTTCCTGAGCGACGATGCGGAAGTCATCCTGGTCGACAACGGCTCGACCGATGGCTCGGCCGCGGTGCTGAACCAACTGCTCGCCGGCCAGACCCGCATCCGCAGCGTGCGCGTCGAGCACAATCGCGGTTATGGCTTCGGCATCTTGTCCGGCCTGCGCGCCGCGCGCGGCCGCATTCTCGGCTGGACCCATGCCGATATGCAGACCGACCCGGCCGATGCCTTGCGCGGATTGGCGTTGTTCGATGAGGCCAGCAGCGACGCCGCCACTGCCGCGAGCACCGGTGCGGCAGACGCCGCGACTTTGTTCGTCAAGGGCCGCCGCCGCGGTCGCCCGGCCGCCGACGTCGCGTTCACTGTCGGCATGTCGCTGTTCGAAACGGTGCTGATGGGCCGGCGCATGTGGGACATCAATGCCCAGCCGACCCTGTTCCCGCGCGAATTCTTCGAACGCTGGCAACAACCGCCGCACGATTTTGCGCTCGACCTGTATGCCTATTACGAGTCGACACGCCACGGGCTGCGCGTGCGTCGCATCCCGGTGCATTTTGGCGAACGCGCCCACGGCAGCTCGCACTGGAACGTGAACTGGCGGGCCAAGCTGCGCTTCATCAAGCGCACCGTCGACTTCAGCCTGCGCCTGCGCCAAGGCCGGACGGACCCGGCATGATCGTCATCCGGCACCGCCGCAACAGTGGCCAGCAGCTGCGCGACACGGCGCCGGAGCTCGGCGTGGAAGTCGACATCCGCAGCAACGGCAACGACCTGATCCTGCATCACGATCCGTTCGTCGACGGCGAGCGCTTCGAAGACTGGCTGGCGCACTTCCGCCACCGCACGCTGATCCTCAACGTCAAGGAAGAGGGCCTGGAAGACCGGTTGATCGCGCTGATGCAGGCGCATGGCATCAGCGACTACTTCTTCCTCGACCAGTCGTTTCCGTTCCTGGTGCGAACGGCCAATCGCGGCGAGTCGCGCTGCGCGGTGCGCGTGTCGGAGTTTGAATCCATCGACACCGCACTGAGTTTGGCCGGCCGCATCGACTGGGTGTGGGTGGATTGCTTCACCCGCTTTCCGCTCGACCGCGCCCAGGCTGCACGCCTGCAACAAGCCGGGTTCAAGCTGTGCCTGGTGTCGCCGGAATTGCAGGGCCGCAGCGCCACCGAAGAAATCCCCGCGTTGCGGGCGCTGTTGCAACGCGAGGGCATCGTTGCCGACGCGGTCTGCACCAAGGAGCCAGTCCTGTGGCAATGAATGCCGCCCGGATGTGGCGCGATCCCGTGTTCAAGCTCGGCCTGTTGCTGAAGGTCGTGTTGATCGTCTTGCTGGTTCCGGAGATCCAGCAGGCCTGGTTCGTGCCGTTCCTGCGCCATGTCATCGAGCATCCGGCCATGGATTCCTGGTCCAGCTTCCTGGCCGCGGGCGGCAGCCGTCTGGCCTATCCGTACGGGCCGATGATGTTGCTGGCGCATTTGCCGGGAACCCTGCTCGGAGCGCTGGCCGACGCGTCCGCCAACACGGCCTACCTGACCGGCGTCGGTTTCCGGCTCGGCCTGCTCGGCGCCGACCTTGGCGCGTTGTATTTGCTGTATCGCCTGTTCCCCGACCAGCCGCGCAAGCTGTTGTGGTTGTACTGGTGGTCGCCAATCGCGCTGTACGTCACCTACTGGAACGGCCAGACCGACATCGTGCCGGTGGCCCTGCTGCTGCTGTCGTTGTTGTTGATCCGACACTACCGCGCCGCCGCCAGCGGCGCGGTGCTGGCGCTGGCGCTGGCGGCGAAATTCAGCATGCTGCTGGCGCTGCCGTTCGTCGCCATCTACCTGTGGCGCAACAAGCGGCTGCGTTCCTTGCTGCTGCCGTTCGCGCTGGGCTACGCCGGCGTCGCGCTGCTGCTGCTCGGGCCGTGGATGTTTTCGCAGGGCTTCGTGGCGATGGTGTTCGGCACGCCGGAATCCCGGCGCGTGTTCGACCTGGCGCTGCCGCTGGGCAACAACCTGAGCCTGTACCTGACGCCGACGCTGTACCTGCTGGCCGTGTACGGCGTGTGGCGCTTGCGGCGAATCAGCTTCGACCTGTTGATTGCCGCCATCGGCTTGTCGTTCTTCCTGGTAGTGCTGGCCACGCCCGCGCCGCCGGGTTGGTACTTGTGGCTGGTGCCGTTCCTGGTGGCGCACCAGTTGCACAGCGACCGCAGTGCGCTGCTGCTGACCAGCGGCTTTTCGGCCTTGCTGATCGGCTTGCACGTGCTCAGCTCCAGCGGCGCCACGCTGCCGCTGCTCAATCTCGACCCGGGTCCGGCAATCGCGCAGGTGGGTCAGCAGATCACCCCGCATGTGCACTCGCTCGGCTTCACCCTGATCGTGTCGGCGGGGCTGGTGCTGCTGGCGCAGATGCTGCGCGAACGGGTGGCGCGCAACGACTACTACCGCATCGGCCAGCAGCCGGTCACGCTCGGCATCGCCGGGGATTCCGGCTCGGGCAAGGACACCTTGAGCCGCGCGCTGGCCGGCATGTTCGGCGAGCATTCCGTGGTCCATGTTTCCGGCGACGACTATCACGTCTGGGATCGGTTCGCGCCGATGTGGAAGGGACTGACCCACCTGAACCCGCGCGCCAACGATTTGCAGCGCTTCAACAACGACGTGCTGGCGCTGATGGACGGCAAGCCGATCCTGTGCCGGCAATACGATCACGTCGCCGGCCGTTTCCTGGAGCCGACCCGGCTCAACCGCAACGACGCGATCATCGCCTCCGGCCTGCACGCGCTGCACATGCCGCGGCTGAGCAAGCGTTTCGACGTCGGCATCTTCCTGGACATCGACGAGGACTTGCGTCGCGCCTGGAAGATCCACCGCGACGTGCACCAGCGCGGCCACGACCGGCAGACCGTGCTCGGTTCGCTGGAACGGCGCGAGCTCGATTCGCAACGCTACATCCATCCGCAGAAAGCGGCGGCCAGTCTCGTGCTGCGCCTGATGCCGGTCAATGCCCGACACCTGGAAACCGCCGACGCGCCCGAACACGTGCGCTTGAAACTGGTCGCCTTGATTCGCAACGGCACCTCGCACGAGCGCGTCGCGCGCATCCTGATCGGCATCTGCGGCCTGCACCTGGACATCCAGCAGTCCGAGGACAGCGGCGATGTGGAGATGACCATCGAAGGCGACGTCGCCGCCGAAGACATCGGCCTGGCCGCACGCACGCTGGTGCCTGCCTTGCAGGAAATGCTCGACATCCACCCGCAGTGGGAAGCCGGCATGAGCGGAATCATGCAGCTGCTGGTCCTGATCCAAATCGAAGAATCCTTGAAGAATCGACTGAAATGACTATCAAGATCCTCAATCCCGAGCGGATACTGCGCGCGCCGAAGGCCATCATCTTCGACACCGACAACACGCTGTACGCCTACGACCATCCGCACCAGCGGGCGACCGCGGCAGCGGAGGACAAAGCGGTCCGCCTGCTTGGCGTGGATGCCGCCAGCGTGCGCAGCGCCTTTGCCCAGGCGCGCGAGGAAGTGAAGAAGCAGCTGGGCAAGACCGCCAGCTCGCACAGCCGGCTGCTGTATTTCCAGCGCGGCATCGAGATCCTCGGCCGCAAGACCCAGCTGGTGATCACCCTGGACCTGGAACAGACCTACTGGCGCACCTTCCTGTCGCACTGCGAATTGTTTCCCGGTGTGCGCGAATTCCTGATGGCCTTGCGCAGCAGCGGCATCAGCACCGCCACCATCACCGACCTGACCTCGCAGATCCAGTTCCGCAAACTGATCTACTTCGGGCTCGACGATTGTTTCGACTACGTGGTCACGTCCGAGGAGGCCGGCGCCGACAAACCGCAGGAAGCCTCCTTCCGTCTGGCGATCGAGAAACTGGGCGTCGCGCCCGAACAGATCTGGATGATCGGCGACCACCCGGTCAATGACATCGCCGGCGCGCATCCGTTCGGCATCGCCACCTTCCTGCGCCTGGACAAGGTGCCCAGCCTGAGCACCGCGCAGGCTGGCTGCGATGTGATGTTCGACGATTTCCACGAGCTGCAGCGCTATTTCTATTCGGGAAAGCTCGAGGGCATTGCCGGCAGCCAGCGCAAGCCGCAGCACGCAGGAAGCCACCTGGCCGCCACCGCCGTCGAGTGACCGCGCACTACCGGCGCACACGCGCCGGCCTCTTTCGGAACCACAAAGGATTGATGCAATGACGCTAGCGCACGGACAGATCTCGCCCGAACGATGGGTAGTGGCCGCGATCATGGTGGCGCTCGCGGCGCCCTTGCTGGCCGTTGCCGGCAGCGCCCTGGGCATGCCGTTGGGCGCCGGCGTGCTGGTGGCGCTGATGGTGGCGGTGCTGGCCTGCGCGGAAGTCGCGCATCGGCTGCCGACCGCGCTGGACGGATTGCGCCGCAAGCATCCGGTCTGGTGCGGACTGTGGCTGTTGGTGGCGCTGGCCGCGGTGGCGCGCACGGCCGGCCTTGCCTGGTTCATGGCCGATCCCGAGCACGCGCAGAGTTCGGCGTTCTGGTTCGACGAGTTCTACATCCGGCACAACTGCGCCTCGGCGTACTGGCAGGCAGCGCAACTCGCGCGCCAGGGCGTCGACAACCTGTACGACACCGCGCACTACACCGGCTTTGCCGGGCGCTTCAAGATCGACGAGTTCATGTATTTGCCGCAGTTCCTGCTGCTGCCGCAGATCGGCATCGCCCTGGGCGGCGATTTCGTGACGCTGCGCGCCGGCTGGTTTGCCATTGAAGCCGCACTGGTGGCCGGCGCCATGCTGGCGCTGTGCCATTGGATCGGCGGGCCGGCCGGACGCCGCGCCGCGTTGCTGCTGCCGGCGGTGTGGGTCGCCAGTCCGGTGCTGGTGACGCTGCAGGTCGGCAACTTCCAGCTCGCGGCGATCGCCATGTCGGTGTTGGCGATGATGTTGTTCGAGCGCGACCGTCCCGCGCTGGGCGGCGCGCTGCTCGGCTTTGCGATCTTCAAACTGTTCCCCGGCCTGCTCGGCATCTACCTGTTGGCGACCAAGCGTTGGCGTGCCGCCGCGTGGACGTTTGCGTTCTCGCTGCTGTACACCGTCATCCTCTTTGTTTGGTTGGGGTCGAAGCCGTTCGATGCGTTCTTGCACTACCAGCTGCCGCGCATCCTGAGCGGCGAAGCCTGGGCGTTCCTGGAGTTCGACGGACTGGAGGTGGTCAACGCCATCAACACTTCGGTTCCCGGACTGGTGCTGAAGTTGAATGCGTTGGGTTTTGAGGGCATGAGCCGCGGCGTCGGCGGCGGCTTTGCCTGGTTGTGGACGGCGGTGGTGGTGGCCATGGCGGTGCTGACCGCGCAGCGCAGCCCGGCCATGTCGCGCACCGAGCGCGCCGCGGCATGGCTCGCGCTGCTGGCGCTGGCGGCGTTTCGCAGCCCGTTCCTGCCCGACCACAACGGCTTGTTCGCACCGTTGTGGCTGTGGAGCCTGGTCGCGGCGACCACATTGGTATCGACGCGCAACGTGATCTGGCTGGTCATCGGTTTGATCGCCCTGTCTGCGGTGCTGCCTTTCGGCAGCATTCCGGCGCCCGACGTGTCCGGCGTGTTCGCCATCTCCACCGCCAGCCAGTTGATCGGTGTCGGCCTGTGCCTGTGGGTAGCGCTGCGGCGGCCTCTGGGCGCCAACGAACTTCGCGACACCTTGCCCGACGCCACTACGAAAACGACGCTTGCGCCGGCCGCGGTCGCCGCGAGCCTGAATCCCCTGTCCATTTCTTCCGAGGCTGACTCCTGATGCGGCGTACAACCCTGTGGCCCCTCCTGTTCGCGATCGCTTGCGCCGCCCTGCCGGCGTCGGCCGAAGACAGTCTGACCATCCCGCGCGCCGCACACGCACCCCGGCTGGATGACTATGTTTCCGGCGTGCCTACCGACGCCGGCGTCGAAATAACCGGGTTTCGCCAGAACGCCCCCGGCGATGGCGACCCGGTGTCGTTGCAGACCAAAGCCTATCTGTCCTACGACGACAGCCATCTGTACGTGGTGTTCGTGTGCAAGGACGACCCGAAGCTGGTGCGCGCCCGCATCGGCCGCCGCGACAACATCTTCGGCGACGAGGGCGTGCAGATTTTCCTGGACACCTTCCACGACAAGCAGCGCGCCTATGTGTTTTCGGCCAACGCCTTCGGCGTGCAGATGGACAGCCGGTTGACTGAAGGCCTGGGCTACGACTTCAACTTCGACACGCAGTGGACCTCGGACGGGCGCATCACCAGCGACGGCTATGTCGTGACCATGCAGATTCCGTTCAAGAGCCTGCGCTTCGAAAAGGCGGCGGCGCAGAACTGGGGCATTGCGGTGAACCGCATCATTCCGCGCACCAACGAGTTTTCCTACTGGCCCTACATCACCCAGCGCAAGGAAGGTTTCGTGCCGCAGTTCGCCGAGGCGCGGATCGATCAGGCCATCTCGCCGGGCCGCAATATCCACGTCATTCCGCATATTTCCTACCGCGACACGCGGGCGCTGGAAAGCGACGAGCAGGGCGACCCGCGCATCGGCCGCAGCC
>JBAZBG010000078.1:0-8054 GCA_041671585.1 Arenimonas sp.
ACGCGCTGGACTGGTCCGCGCACGTCGCGCCGGAAGGGACGTTGGCGGTGGACGCGCATGTGTCGGGTCCGACCCTGACCCACGAGCGATTCGCCGCGCAGCGGGTCAAGGATGCGATCGTCGACCGCATTCGTGCCAGCCATGGTGTGCGCCCCTCGGTGGATGTCGATGCGCCCGACTTGCGGGTGAATTTCGTATTGCGCAAAGGGCGCGGATTCCTATCGGTCGATCTCGGCGGCGGCGCGCTGCACCGGCGCGGTTGGCGGCAGTCGCAGGGTGATGCGCCACTGAAGGAAAATCTCGCTGCCGCGATGCTCATCCGCGGCAGCTGGCTGAAGATCCATGGCGAGGGCGGCGCGCTGCTCGATCCGATGTGCGGCAGCGGCACCTTGTTGATCGAAGGCGCCTTGATGGCTGCCGATGAAGCGCCGGGTTTATTGCGCTGGCAGGGCGTAGCTCCGAGTCGCTGGCTGGGTTTCGACGGCGACCTGTGGAAGGCGCTGCAACGCGAAGGCGAAGAGCGCGCCCGTGCCGGACGCGCCCTGCTCAAGCCGGTGTTCTTCGGCGCCGACAGCGACCCGAAGGCCCTGCATTCGGCGTTGGCGAATGCCGATCGCGCCGGACTGGGCAATCTCATCCGCCTGGAACGCAAGCCGATCAGCGCGCTCGCGCCGCTGGCCTTCGAGCGCGGCTTGGTGGTGTGCAATCCGCCGTACAACCAGCGCCTGGCGGCCGACGCCGACTTGTACCGGGAGATCGGCGACTCCCTGCGCCGCGCCGTGCCGGCCTGGCGTGCCAGCCTGCTGTGCGGCGATGCCGACCTGGCCTACGCGACCGGCCTGCGCGCCAGCAAGAAATACACGATGTTCAACGGCACGGTGGAATGCACCTTGCTGCTGTGCGATCCGATCCAACCGCCGGCTCGCGAGGCGAAGGCTCCGGCGCCATTGTCCGAAGGCGCGCTGATGGTGGCCAATCGCCTGCGCAAGAACCAGAAGCGCCTGAAGAATTGGCGACTGCGCAATGTCATCTCCTGTTATCGGCTGTATGACGCCGACCTGCCGGAATATTCGGCGGCCGTGGACGTCTACCAGGAAGCCGATGGGCAGCAGCGGCAGTTCCTGCACGTGCAGGAATACGCCGCCCCCGACACCATTCCGGAAGCCGATACGCGCCGCCGTTTCGGCGAGTTGCTGGCGGCGCTGCACGAAGTGTTTGCGTTGCCGCGCGAACAGATCGTGGTCAAGACCCGTGCCCGTGGCAAGGGCGGCAGCAAGTATGGGCGGATGGACCAGAGTGGTGAGTTCTTCATCGTGACCGAGGGCGCCGCCAGGCTGCGCGTGAACCTCCACGATTACCTGGACACCGGGCTGTTCCTGGATCACCGGCCGCTTCGTACGCGCATCGCCAATGAGGCCCGGGGCAAGCGGTTCCTCAATCTATTCAGCTACACGGGCGTTGCCACCGTGCAGGCGGCGGTTGGCGGCGCCGCGCAGACCACGAGCGTGGACTTGTCGAAAACGTATCTCGACTGGGCGGCGGAGAACCTGGCGCTGAACAATATCGCCGGCCCGCAGCATCGATTGGTTCAGGCCGACGCAATGCGCTGGCTGGAATCAGACCGCGGCGAGTACGACCTGATCTTCTGCGACCCGCCGACGTTTTCCAATTCGGCGCGCGCCGAAGACTTCGATACGCAACGCGATCATGTGCGCCTGCTGCGCGCGGCCGTGGCCCGGCTGGCGCCCGACGGCCTGTTACTGTTTTCAAACAACTTCCGTCGCTTCCGGCTCGATGAGGACACAATCGCGGAATTCGCCCAGGTGCGGGCGATCAGCGCGCAGACGATCGATGCGGATTTCGAACGAAATCCGCGCATCCATCGGGCCTGGGAACTACGACGTCTTTGACTTGCGGGCTTCCTTGCGTGCCTTGCGCTCGGCGGCGTGATCCTTCAGGGCCTGCTTGTACTGTTCATTGCTGAGCAGCTCAATCTTGTGGATCGGGCAGGGGTAATCGCGAACGATCAGTTCGTCACCCATGCCGCATATGCGGCCAAAGATCGGGTCGCCGCTGAAGCCGATACTGTGCTCGAAGTTCAGGCCCGAGCAGCCCGGGGCGACTTCGATCCGGTACTTGTAGTGGCCGCCATCGACCAGGATGCGCCGGTCGTCCAGGCTGGTCCAGCCGCGCGCCCGACCGGAATCCAGGCATTGCCCGCCACTCAATGACGCCGAGCGCGGTGAGGCTGCAGGCGGGGAATCCCCGGCCGTGGCGCACGAGACGGCCGATAACAGGGCTGCCATGCTGCAGGCGAAGACAAGCGGGGTTCTCATTGGGCAGCTCCCTGGTACCTGGTCCAGTCCATTCTGCACCAGGCCGCTTAACCCGGGCGAAATAGTCCGGCAGGTATTATGCTCGGCCAATGAAAACAAAAAACGACTCCGCGCGCTCCCTTCCGGTTGGCTGGACTTTCTTCCGGCAATGGCTGAAGAATCCGCTACGCGTGGCTGCCATCTCGCCATCGAGCAAGCAGCTGGCCCGGCAGATGATGACCCAGCTGCCCAAGCACAGCCGGCGCGTCATCGAGCTCGGCGGCGGCACGGGTGTCTTCACCCAGGCTTTGCTCGATCACGGGATCGCCGCCTCCGAGCTGCTGGTGCTCGAGTTGAACGAGGAGTTGCACCAGCACCTGGTCAAACAGTTTCCCGGGTCGATGGTTGTTTGCGGCGACGCCGGCAACTTGTTGGAAATCGCTCGCAGCCACGGTTTCGCCGGTGACGACCGTGCCGATGCGGTCATTTCCGGCCTGGGCCTGCTGTCGATGCCGCGACAGACGCAGCAATCGATATTGCAGGCGGCGTTCGACAGCCTGCAGCCGGAGGGCCGTTTTATCCAGTTCACCTACGGCCCGGCCAATCCAGTGACGCGCGAGGTGATCGATGCCCTGGAACTGAGTGCGCGACGCGCCAGTTTCACCTGGTGGAACGTGCCTCCGGCCACTGTCTACGTTTACCAACGCCGCGTATCGCGCAGCCTGCCACCGCGTTCGATGCGCTGAATGGCACGCTGGGTTGCAGCCCTGAGGTTTGAGTGCCGCAGGTCCGCCCCTATGTTGGGATCGACACCCTGACAGGAGCCATTCCATGGCCACTCCCAACTTTCGCCCCATCGCCCAGCGCCTGCGCGGCCAAGCCACTTCCGATGGTGCTGGCGTCAGCCTGACGCGGGTCATCGGTACCCGGCAACTCTCCGATCTGGACCCCTTTCTGCTGCTCGACGAATTCGGCTCGGACCGGCCCGGCGATTACATCGCCGGTTTCCCTTCGCACCCCCACCGCGGATTCGAAACAGTTACCTACATGCTCGACGGCCGCATGCGGCACAAGGACAACCACGGCAACGAGGGCCTGCTGACGCCGGGCTCGGTGCAGTGGATGACGGCCGGGCGCGGCATCGTCCACTCGGAAATGCCCGAGCAGGAACAAGGACTGATGCGCGGCTTTCAACTCTGGGTGAACTTGCCGGCCAGGGACAAGATGGGAACGCCGAAGTATCAGGAATTCGCGCCCGAGCGTATTCCCGAAGCAACGCCCGCGGCGGGTGTGAGCGTGAAGGTGATCGCCGGTCGCATCGGCGACATCCACGGCCCGGTGCAACAGCCGGCCACCGATCCGGTCTATCTGGATGTTTCACTGGCGGCAGGCGCGTTGTTCGAGCATGCCATCCCTTCGGGACACAACGCATTCGCCTATGTCTACGAAGGCGAAATCAGTGTCGACTCAGCGCGGGCCGGGAAGGGCGAACTGCTGGTTTTCGGCAACGGCGATGCGGTGCGCTTCAGCGGTCTCGGCGCGCAAAGCAGGTTCATCCTGGTCGCAGGCAAGCCGATCGGCGAGCCGATCGTCCGCCACGGTCCCTTCGTGATGAACACGCAATCGGAAATCGTCCAAGCCATCCACGACTACCAAGCCGGCCGCTTCTAACTCCGCCCTAACTGTGGGAGCGGCTTCAGCCGCGATTCGCTTCTGTAGGAGCGGCTGACCAGACATTCGTCTGTTGAAAATCAGCCGCGAACAAACCATCGCCAGCGCCGCGCTGCAGGCGGGGGTATTCGCTCTTCGGCCGTCGGGGCTGTCCCTGCTCCCACGGCCGCGCCGGCCATCCATGGCCGGCTCGTCGCGAATACCCCCGCCTACAGCACGGCTCCCGACCGTCCGTATGAATTTGAGGAAACAGCGGGAAGCGAAACAGCGATGGCGCGAATCCGCGAGAACACGAAATAGCGAGAGTGCGAAACCGCGAGCGCGCGAAGCAAAGAACCGGAGCGTCCGCGGAATGAGCCTACAGCCGAAGCGCGGGCGTTCTGCCTGACGGGGTTGCCACGCCGTTACCCGAACAAGCCCCATCCCAACAGAGTGGACGCTAGACCCGGGGAGTGATTGCGAAAAGCAATCACTCCCCGGGGCCGGCGGCCGTGCGCAACTTCTGGAACTGTCCAGCGCGTAACGGCAAATCAGAACCCAGTCGAAGCCACCGCAGCAACGCCAGCTTCGCGCGTCAGCCCCGCCGGAACCTGGCCATCGACCCGGCCATTGCCCAAGTTCAGCACCCCGGCGAAGCGCAGCTGGCCCGGTTGATCGCTTGATTGCCGCGAATCGTCCGCGGAATTATTTTCCACTTGCGCAGCGTGCAGACGCAGCGTGCCCATGTTCAATATGGCGCCGGCCGCGACCAGGTTGGGAGAAGCGCGTTGCACACGATTGTCGTGGATGCGCGTGTTGTCCAGTTGCAGGTCGCCATAGTTGAGGACCGTCCCGGCATCGCGTTCGCTGCCTTCCAGGTTGTTGTAGGCAAGTTCGCTGTCCCGCGCGATCAAGCGGCCATGGTTGAGCACGATCGCCGAAACGCGGGTGCCGGTGCTGTCGACTACTCGGGTCGATTCCAGCTTGAGCTTGCCGAAATTGCGGATTGCGCCATGCGTGCCTTCGGCCAGGCTCAGGTTGCGCAGAGTTACGTCGCCTTTGAGTCCGACTTCGAGCAGCGCCACCGGCCCGGAGGCGTAACTGCGGATTTCAGCGCCATTGCCGTCGATGGTGAGCTGGCCGTCGATGGCCGGTAGCAAGAGGCCCGCATCGGCCGGATCGGTGAGTACGTACAATCCGCGTCGCGCGAGCGTGATGCGCTGTGGGCCTGGCGTCGTATTCGAAGCGCGGATGGCCTCGATGAGCGCTCTCGGATCGTTGTTGGCCACTTCGATCTCGGTCGAACAGCCGGAAAGCGTGAGCATCCCGATCAATAGCAGGCAGGACGAGGAGGCTCGCATGGTTGGGGTTCCCTCTAGGGCGTTGCGCTACCTTCCCAGAAGCGCGTAGAGCAAGGGCTCTGCGCAACTTGCCAACTGCGTACGACTCTTTCTCGAAGCGCCAGAAAAAAGCCCGCCGGTGGCGGGCTTTTTCTTCCTCTGGATTCAGTCGTCCGAAGGCAGGCCGTCGGGCCGTTTGCGAAACGGCGGTCGCGGGCCGGCGGGCTTGCGCGGGCCGCGCGGGCCCTCGGGACGTGGGCCCCGATCATTGAACGGTCGCTCGCCGTGCGGCGGCGGACGCGGCCCGTGCGAAGGGCGGTCGCCGGCAGGGCGTGGACCTTTCGGGCCACGTGGTTGATAGGGGCTGTCGCCCTGCGGCCGGGGGCCACGCGGCGGAGCATCACCGGCAGGGCGCGGGCCTCGTGCCTGGTACGGGCTGTCGCCGTGCGGCTTGGGACCGCGCGGATGATCGCCTTGCGGGCGCGGACCACGTGCGCCCGGCGGCCGGTCGCCTTGCGGCCGCGGACCGCGGTCGCCGTAAGGACGCGGACCGCTGGGGCGTTGGCTGCGCGGCGGCGCCACCTTCGATCCGGTTTCCACGCCCTCGGGTACGTACCAGCTGCGGAACTCGGCCGTGTTGTGCTCATGGCTCGGCGGGCGGCTGGCGCTGTGCGGCTTGCCCTTGAAGCCGCCAGGGGCGGCGGGGCGCGGCCCGCGATCGCTGAAGGGACGATCGCCCTGCGGTTTGGGGCCGCGTGGCGAGAACGGACGGTCGCCATGCGTGCGCGGCGGCGGAGAGTCGATGCGATTGCCGAAGTTGTCGTCGCGCGGGCCGCCGGCCGGCTTGGCGCCGAATGGTTTACCCGGGCGGGGCGGACGCGCGCCAGTCGGGCGATCGGCGCCCATCGGGCCGCTGAACGGCTTGCCGCCGGCTCCTTTGTAACCGCCACCGGGTTTGCCGCGCCCGGCGCCAGCGCCGGGACGTCCACGGCCGTGCGGACGTTTCTCTTCGCGGACGTGATCGAAGCGGCGCAACTCGCGCGCTTCCTCGTTCACGTGGCCGTTGACGTAGGAATTCTGCGCACGATCCTTGCCGACGCGGATTTCCAGCGGACGCGATTTGCGCTGACCGATCACCGGTTGCAGCGTCAGCACCGGTGGGTTGTTCTCCAAACCGAAATGCTTGCGGATCTTCTCCACTTCTTCGGCAGCCATCTCCACGCAATGACCGCGCTTGAGCAGGCGCGGCAGGGTGACGTCGCCATAACGCACGCGCTTGAGCCGGCTGACCTGGTGACCCTGCGATTCCCACAGGCGGCGCACTTCGCGATTGCGGCCCTCGGTCACCACGACCTGGAACCAGGAATGCGAACCGCTGGCGTTGATGCGTTCGATCTTCTCGAACTTGGCCGGGCCGTCTTCCAGCGCCACGCCGCGCGCGAGGCGGTCGACCACCGCGTCCGGCACTTCGCCGGGAATGCGACACACATATTCGCGCTCGATCGCATTGGATGGATGCATCAGCGCATTGGCGAGCTCGCCGTCGGTGGTCAGCAGCAACAGGCCGGTGGTGTTCATGTCGAGACGACCGACCGCGATCCAGCGCGCGCCTTTCAATCGCGGCAGCGCTTCGAAAATGGTCGGACGGCCTTCGGGATCTTCGCGCGTGGTGACCTGGCCTTCGGGCTTGTTGTAGATAAGCACACTGGACGGCTCGGTCAGCGCGGTGGCGACAAAGGTCTTGCCGTCGAGCTCGATGCGGTCGCCACTGGAAACCGATTGCCCGGTCTTGGCGACTTCGCCATTGACCTTCACCAATCCCTGGCCGATGCGCTCTTCCAGCGCGCGGCGCGAGCCGAGGCCGGCCTGGGCCAGCACCTTGTGCAGGCGTTCTTCGATTTTCGGGGTGTTGTCGTCGCTGCTCTTGTCTTTCAGGGACAGGACTTTCTTGCTTGGGGTATCACTCATTTCTCAGCTCCGGCTCGGCTGCATCGCCGGCCTCATCGTAGGTTTCTGCGGTCGTCGTCTCGACGATGCGGTCATCGGTTTCGTGGTCATCGGAATCCGAAGCGTCGGCTTCGGGGTTGGTGTCGGAAGTCAGCTCGGCGAGCAGCGCGGCATTGGCCACGCCGGGCGCAGTCATGTCGAACGGCAACTGCGGGTCGAGCTCGGGAATGTCCTTGAGTTCGGATAGCGGCGGCAAGGCATCCAGGCTCTTCAGGCCGAAATAATCGAGGAAGGTCTTGGTGGTCCCGAAAAGCTCCGGCTTGCCAGGTACGTCGCGATGGCCGATCACGCGGATCCATTCGCGTTCTTCGAGCATCTTGATGGTGTTGGCGTTGACGCCGACGCCGCGAATCTGCTCGATCTCGCCGCGGGTGATCGGTTGCCGGTAGGCAATGAGCGCCAGCGTTTCCAGCGTCGCCCGCGTGTACTTGGTTTGCCGCTCGGTCCACAGGCGCGCGACGAAAGCGTGCACATCGGCCTTGACCTGGAAGCGGAAGCCGGAGGCGACCTCGACCAGTTCCACGCCGCGCGTTTCATCCTGCGCGCGCAGATCGGAAATCGCCTGCTCCAGGCTTCCCGGCGGCGGCAATTCGTCTTCGGGGAACAGGGCAGTCAGCTGGGCCAGCGTCAAAGGCTGCGGTGCGGCCAGAAGCGCGGCTTCAACAATGCGTCGGATCAGGTCTTGGTCCATGGAAGCGTCAGGTTCTTGTTCGGTGGGGGCTTGAAGGGTCATGTGTCGGAG
>JBAZBG010000079.1:0-7962 GCA_041671585.1 Arenimonas sp.
CTGTTGCGTGCGGCCCGGGGTCTTGGAGGTCTTGGCCAGCCGGTGCTGGTTGCACAAAGCATTGAGCGCGCTGGATTTACCGGCATTGGAGCGACCGGCGAAGGCCACTTCCCGGCCGGTGTCGGCAGGCAACTGGTGGGGAAGGTGGGCGGCCAGCTTGTAGGTGGCGGTGGCGAGGAAGTTGGACATATCCGCCCAGTTTACGCGACGCCGGGCCCGGCCTCGCCTTTCATTGACCGCTCCGGGCCGCGGCTGGGATAATCGCCCGCTGTCTGGCGCGCCTGGCGCGCCTTCCTATTTTTGGCATTACCGCGTTTTTCGGAGCTGGTCCATGAAGTTTTTGCGCATCCTCGGCGTGGCCGCCGCTGCTTTGCTGATGACTACCGCCGTCGCCCAACAGGCGGCCACGGTGCAGCCCACACCGGAAGCCGCACCGGCGCCGGTGACGGCCCTGGTCGACACCAAGCCGGCAACGGCTGGCGACGCCAAGGCCGGACAAACCAAGGCTGGCGCCTGCGCTGCCTGCCACGGCGTCGACGGCAACTCCGCCGACCCGGCCAACCCGAAGCTGGCCGGTCAGCATGAGAGTTTCATCTGGCGCCAGCTCAAGCTGTTCAAGAGCGGTCAACGCGAGAATCCGATCATGCTCGGCATGGCCGCGCCGCTGAGCGAACAGGACATGCGTGACATCGGCGCCTATTTCGCCACGCAGAAAGCCTTGTCCGGCGTCGCCGACGACACGCCGATCGCGGCCGGTCCCTACGCGGGCAAGAAGTTCTACCAGGTTGGCGAGAGTCTGTTCCGCGCCGGCAAGCCCAAGGCGGGCGTGCCCGCCTGCATGGCCTGCCACGGCCCCACCGGCCGCGGCAACCCGGGTCCGGCGTATCCGTCGCTGGGCGGCCAGCATTCTTCGTACACGGCGGCGCGTCTGCAGTTCTTCCGTGATGGCGGCGTCTGGGGCAAGGATGCCAATGCCAACACCGTGATGTCGGCGATCGCGCGCAACTTGAGCGACGAGGAAATCCAGGGCCTGGCCACCTATGTCCAGGGACTGCATTCCGTGTCGGCCACCGCCACCGCGAAGGCGGAGTGACAAAGTTCCAAGCGATGCCCACCCCTCGATAGCAACGATTCAGCAAGCCGAAGGCATCTTGTCTTCGGCTTCGCTTTATCCGACAGGAGATTTGCTCATGCTTCGCCGCTTGCTGGCCCCCGTGCTTTTCCTCGCTTCGCTCGCCGCCTGCGCCCAGCCGGCCACGCCGCCGCCGACCGCCAAGCCCGCCACCCGACCGGCCGCGGCTGCACCCGCCCCGCGACTGGGCACGGACTACGAAGTGCTGCCGGTTCCGCAGCCCAAGTACGGCGTTGGCAGGATCGAAGTCGCCGAAGTATTCAGCTATCGCTGCATTCACTGCGCCGAATTCCAGCCGCTGATCAATACCTGGAAGAAGACCATGCCGGCCGACGCGCGTTGGGAATACGTGCCTGCCGTGTTCGGCGGCAGCTGGGATGATTTCGCGCGCGCCTACTTCGCCGCCGACATTCTGGGCGTGCACAAGAAGACCCACGATGCGGCGTTCAAGGGCATTTTCGTCGACGAGTTGATCAAGACCGGCACGCCGGAAGAAATCGCCGACATGTATGCGAAGTTCGGCGTCGACCGGGCGAAATTCCTGGGCACGATGCAGAGTTTCGGTGTCACCGCCAAACTCAACCGCGCCCGGCAATTCGCCTTGCGCACCGGCGTCTCCGCGACTCCGACGATCATCATCAACGGCAAGTACCGGGTCACGGCCACGCGTGACCGCGGCTTCGCCGGCATGCTGGCCACGGTCGACTATCTGATCGCCCGGGAGCGCGCTGCGGCGCCGAAGGCAACGCCGGCCCAGGCATCGAAATAGGCGCGGTCGACCCCGCCGTGCTGGGAACACAGGGACCGCGCTGCGGTCCTTGTGTTTTTTCGGCATTCCAACTCAGCGCGGTATGATCTTGCGCGAGGGAGGTTCAATGGCTGACACCGCACCCACCCCGCTGCGACTGCTCAGTTGCAATATCCAGGCAGGTTCCAGCACCCGCGCCTATCGCGATTACATCACGCGCAGCTGGTCGCATGTGCTGCCCACCGGCAAGCGCGCCAACCTCGATAGCCTGGCCGCGTTGTTCTCTCCCTTCGACGTGGTCGGACTGCAGGAAAGCGACCCCGGCAGCATGCGTTCGGGATTCAACAACCAGAGCGACTACCTGGCCGAGAGCGCCCAGTTTCCGTTCGTCAGCCACCAATCCAACCGGCGCATCTCGCGCATCGCCGGCAGCGGCAACGCGATGCTCAGCCGACTGGAACCTACCGAATTGCTCGATTACGCGCTGCCTGGCCGGGTGGCGGGTCGTGGCGTCCTGCTCTCGCGTTTCGGCAAGGGCAAGGACTCCTGGTTGCTGGCCGTAACCCACTTGTCGCTCGGGCCGCGTTCGCGGCACGTGCAATTGAGCTTCCTGGCCGAATTGCTGGCCGACGAACCGCGGCTGGTGCTGATGGGCGATTTCAATTGCGATCCGGCCGCGGCGGAGATGCGCATGCTGTACAAACGCACGCGGCTCACGCCGCCGGAGCAGTGCCTGCCCACGTTTCCAAGCTGGGCGCCGGAGCGGGCGCTGGATCACATCCTCACGGCCGGATTCGACATCAGCGACTATCGCGCCTTGCCGGCGGCGGGCTCGGATCATCTGGCCGTCGCGGTCGAACTGACGCCAATCCCCGGCAAGAAATAGCGCGCCGTTCACCCGAACTTGGGCCCGGGCACGCTTTGCCCTACCCTTGCCCGATGTACTTGAGTCACTACGGCCTGTCCGAGCCCCCGTTCGCCATCACTCCCGACCCACGCTTCGTGTTTCTCAGCGAGCGGCATCGGGACGCCTTGGCGCACTTGATGTACGGCATCGGCCAGGGCGGCAGCGGCGGTTTCGTGCAGCTCACCGGCGAAGTCGGCACGGGCAAGACCACCTTGTGCCGACTGGTGCTGGAGCAGCTGCCGGAAAATGTGCGCGTGGCGCTGGTGCTCAATCCCAAGCAGACGCCGCTGGAGCTGCTGGAAACCGTCTGCGAGGAGCTGCATATCGTCGCGCCCGGCAAGCGGCGCAGCCTGAAGACGCAGATCGACTCGCTCAACGAATACCTGTTGCAGGCGTATGCCGAAAACCTGCGCGTGGTGTTGATCATCGACGAGGCGCAGGAGCTGTCCAGGGAATTGCTCGAACAAGTCCGTCTGTTGACCAACCTGGAAACATCCACGCAAAAGTTGTTGCAGATCGTGCTGCTCGGCCAGCCGGAACTGCGCGAGACCTTGGCGCGCCCGGCCTTGCGCCAGCTGTCGCAACGCATCACGGCGCGTTACCACCTGACGCCGCTGCGGGCGCAGGAAACCGGGGCCTACCTGCGGCACCGCTTCACCGTGGCCGGCGCCAGCGCGTTTCCATTCGAGGAAGCAGCGGTGCGGCGCCTGCACGAGCTCTCCGGCGGCGTACCGCGACTACTGAACGTGCTCGGCGAACGCGCGCTGCTTGCCGGTTACGTGCACGGACGCAATCGCATCGATGCCGGTCTGATCAATCTGGCCGCCCGCGAAGTGCTGCCGGCCCACGTCGCGGATGGCGGCGCCTGGCGCATTCTTGGCTGGTGCCTGGTGCTCGGCGGCGTTGCCCTGCTCTGGTTGGCGCTGGCGTCCCAAGGAGCGTTCTGAGATGTCCCTGATCCTCGATGCGCTACGCAAGTCGGAAGCCGAGCGACGACGCGGCCAGGCGCCGGACTTGTTTGCCAGTATCGCGACGCCACCGCCATCGCGCGCCGTCGAAGCGCTGCGCTTTTGGCCTGTGCTGGTCTTCGTCGCGCTGGCGATCGTCGCCGGTTGGATAGTGTGGCGCGACGAAGAAGCTGCAAGCGCGACCACGACCGGATCGGCGCCAGTGGACGCGCCGGATGCGCGCGCTGAGGCGACCGTGGTCCCGAACGCGCAGCCCATGCGTCCCGTTGCGAGGCCACCGACTTCCGGGCCGGCAATCGTTGCAGGACCTGTTTATGCGCCTCCTTCTGCCACCGCGCCTGCTTCTGTCACCGCGCCTGATCCCGTCACCGCGCCGGGTGCGCGCGCGACCGCAGCAGGCAGCGCTTCGGCGCCATCGAACGAGCTCCGGTCACTGCCCGCACGTCCGGTGCACATGGAAGTTCCCGTGCCACCTGCAAGCACCCCGCTGACCGAAGCCACTGCCCCATCGCGCGTCGATGAGGTCGAGCCCGAACCATTGCCGCCGATCGCCGTCCTGGGCGCCAGCGAGCGCGCAAGCTTGCCGCCACTGAAGCTGAGCATGCACGTATTCGGAAGCGAGCCGGGCAAGCGCTTCGCCATCATCGACGGTCAGCGCGTCACGGAGGGTTCGGTTCTCGGCGGCAGCATCGTCGAAGCCATTCGGCGCGATGGCGTCGTGCTCAACATCAATGGCCGTCGTATCCTGTTGCCCAGGCCCTAGGATTCGCCAATGGTGTTTGTCAGACTCCCGTCGCGCAAACGGTCGCACCGTCCCTGGGCCGCGGCCACGCTTGCCGTGCTAGCCATCCTGGCCTACGCGTGGATGAAATGGTCCAGCGATGATCCGGCAGCGCATGCCGCGTTGCTGCAATGGGGAACACTGTCGGCCAGCCCGACGCAATGGCGCCTGCTCTGGCATGACGGTCGCGTGCTCACGCTGGTAAGCGCATTGTTCATCCATGCCAGCGTGTGGCATCTGCTCGGAAACGTGGTGTTCCTGCTGATCTTCGGCGTGCCCGGCGAACGCGCGCTGGGCGCCTGGCGGCTGCTCGCGCTGTTCTTCATCGGCGGCGCGTTGGCCAATCTCGCCGCATCGCTGTTGATGGGCGCGCCGGAGCGAATCATAGTCGGCGCCAGCGGTGGCATCTCGGCCTTGATCGGCGCCTACCTGGTGCTGTTTCCGCGCGCGCGCCTGGGCATCGTGGTGCCACTGGGCCTGTGGCTGGAGTTCATCCGCGCGCCGGCGGCATTGTTGATCGGACTATGGGCCTTGCTGCAATTGATCTTCACCTTCATCGGTCCGTCGTTCGGCGCGGTGGCCTGGTGGGCGCACTTGTCGGGCTTTGCGGTCGGGGTATTGCTGGCGTTGTTGTTCAAACCAGCGATCACCCGGCAGGCGCGCGGCCGCTGAGTTCGCTCCGACTCACCGTCCAGAACTTGTGCGCGGCCGCCGGGGCCTTGCGCACACTCACCGCCCGGAACTTGCGCGCGGCCGCCGGGGGCAGGGGACTCTCGGTCGCGTCCAGGAAAAAACATCCTGTTTTTTACTGGCCGCCGCTCCTGCCATCCATGGCCCGCTCGACCGAGAGTCCCCTGCCCCCGCCGTCCCAATGAGAAGGTAGGGCTCCGATCGATCGGAATTCTCGCGGTGGCGCCTACATTTTCGTTCGCATTGGAACGCGAACCGCGACAGCGGCGGTAACGGACAACTAGGAAGAATGGACAAGCGACTACCGCTTGCAGTGAAATCATCTAATGATTCGCGCGGTTTACGTCTTGCCAATCTTCGCGTTCAATCAGATGCAAGGATTATTCCGACTCGGCGTCCGCGACTGGCCGATACCCCACGCGCTCCAAGCCGACGAGTCCTGCTGCCATTTCCGCTTTCGACCGAAAGCGGACCCAGAACTCCCGGCGGGTATGGGGACCAAGCTTACGAACGATCCCCAGCGGAGAGCGGATTGAGTGCCGACTGGTCCCGCGGATACACTCCGAGGTGGCTAACGAATTCGCCTTTCTGATCGCGAGGATATTTAGGTGATGGGTGTCAGCAGGATTATTGCGATTCGCTTCTTGCGCCTTTCCTCTGCCTGGGCCGTGATGGCAATCGCGCTGTGCCCGGTCGTGGCCGGCTGCAGCCCGGGCGTGCCGGAATACATGATCGCTCGCGCGGACGATGTCGCCGCGTCCATCCTTGTGGTCGATGCTCAAGGCCATCCTATAGAGGGCGCGCAAGTGTGGCGGGTGGTCGTGCCAGAACCGCTCCAGATCTGCTGCCCCCGACAACCCACCGACCAGTCCATTTCGCTTGCGTATCTGGATCGCGTTGCAGCTCGCTACGGACGCGTCGCAGAGTTCGCGCAATCGTGGCGTCCGGGGTTTTTGACCGCTACCGAAGACCTCGATCCCGCAATCGGCTACCTGGTTCCCAGCGATTCTCAGGGGATGACCGGGGAAATCATTAAATTCGAACTGGGGCGCCCAGTCTCAGTCACGGTGAAGTACCTGGCCTTGGCCTACGGATACACACCGGCGTCTGCACAGGCCGTACTGAAGAAAGACAAGAATCCTTCTCTGCGGATCGTTCTGACTCGTGACTCCTCGATCGAACTTCCAGCGGCACCGTACTGGAAGAAATATCTTGAGGTAAGACGCCGGTTCAGTGGCGAATACGAAGAGCAGGACACGGAGGCGGCCCGCACCGAGCTCGTCGCCGCCGCCGAATCCGCCGAAGCCGCGGGCGACGTTCGCATGGCTGCCCGCATCTATGCGTGGATTCCCTATTTGCCAACGTCGATCGCCATCCACGAATCCAGCGATGAAGTCCGTGTGTCGGGGTACGAGCGCGAGGACGAGATGTCACCGCGAAACATCGCCCTGTTGCGCAAGGCCATAGCGCTAGACCCGCAGAGCCGGTACCTCCGGATGAAACTCGCGCTGCTCGACCCACACGCGGATCGTTCGCAACAAATCCGGCAACTGGATGCCTTGGCAAACGGTGGACGTGATGACCTGTGGCCCCAGGTATTTCTTCGTCTCGAGGACGCGTATTACGCAGCCGGAGAAAAGGACAAGGCGCTTCATGAATTCCAATGGTTCAAGCAATGGGAACCCGATGCCCGCGAAAACCAGGCGGAGATGTATCGCAAAAGGCGCGTGCGCTACCTGAGCCTCGGCGAGTTCCGCAAGGACTACGTGTCGGGTGGTAACGTTCGTGTCAGTAGTATTGCCGACGATCCGATCTACTACGCCACCCAGGCCGGCCGCGTGGACCTGTTCGACTGGTTGTTGGCCAACGGTGCGAAACGGCCGTTGGATTACATGGTCGTCGTGCAGTCGGTACAGTCGAAACGACCCGAGATGGTGCGCCGGATGCTCGAGTTGGTCGGGGAGATCCCCGGCATGGAAGACATGGACCTGCAGCGAGAGATCGACGCCGTGGACGAAATGCTCAAAGTTGACGACGGCGACCATGCCAATCTCGAGGAAATTCGGAACATGCTGGTTGCGCGGCACAGGCCGGCCGCGCTTGCCCAATGAAGGCACTCCTGCCCTTGCCTGCTAACAGTCACACTCTTAAAACGTTCGACGCACAGGTGCATGTCCGCTTCCGGCCGGAAGCCGCCAATTCAGTCAAATTGGCACGACACCAAATATCGCTAGCGGCGAGTCCCGCCACGGTGCGGCATACCGACCCACAGAAGCGGCCCCACCAGTTCAGTGGGGCGTCGGGGGTAGGGATTGTTGGTCAAGCGGGGCAGGAGCCAGGAGCGGCCGCCAGTAAAAAACAGGATGTTTTTTCCTGGCGGTGACCAACAAGCCCTACCCCCGGCGACCGCGCACTACTTCTGGCGCTCGGCCGCACTCGCCTCCCGCGCCGCGCGGAATTCCGACCCCTGCGCCCAGTTCGGCCAGCGGTTCGAATTGGCCAGTCCGGCGCCTAGCGTGTGCAGCATCTGCAGGTCGCGCGCCATGCCGGCGAAGGCCCAATCCGCTTCCCACTCGTCGGCAGGCTGGTGATAGCGATTGACGGTGTACTCCCGCTCGAGCGCCTTGCCGGCTTCCACGCCGCCTTCCAGCAAGTCCTCGCCGGAACCGAACGAGATCGCCGGCACGCCGCGCTTGGCCAGCGGGAAATGGTCGGAACGGAAGAAGTAGCCGGCCT
>JBAZBG010000080.1:0-1215 GCA_041671585.1 Arenimonas sp.
GCACTGACGCCGGCCAGGCTTTCTGCGCCGTGCGTCCGCCCGGACATCACGCCACCAGCCATACGGCCATGGGTTTCTGCCTGCTCAACAATGTCGCCATCGCCGCAGCGCACGCGCTCGCCGCGCATGGGCTGCAACGCGTGGCGATCCTCGATTTCGACGTCCACCATGGCAATGGCACGCAGGCGATTTTCGAACACGAGCCGCGGGTGCTTTACCTCAGCTCGCATCAATCGCCGCTGTATCCGGACAGCGGACGCGCCGACGAGACCGGGGTCGGCAACGTGGTCAATGCGCCATTGCCGCCACGCAGCGGCAGCCAGCTGTTCCGGGCGGCG
Source organism: Arenimonas sp. (assembly GCA_041671585.1). Classification (GTDB taxonomy): domain Bacteria; phylum Pseudomonadota; class Gammaproteobacteria; order Xanthomonadales; family Xanthomonadaceae; genus Arenimonas. Next base: position 339 of record JBAZBG010000080.1, read on the forward strand.
TGGAGCGAGGACTTGCTGCCGGTCCTGGACGGCTTCGCACCCGAGCTGGTGCTGGTGTCGGCCGGTTTCGACGCGCATCGGCTCGACCCCCTGGCCGACCTGCAACTGGAGTCCGCCGACTACCACTGGCTGAGCAGCGAAATCGCCGCGCTGGCGGCCCGCCATGCGCAGGGCCGAGTGGTGTCCCTGCTCGAAGGCGGCTACAGCCTGACCGCACTGCGCGAGTGCAGCGTGGCGCACCTGCTCGGATTGGGTGCCTAGCCGGAGGCTGCTCGGGCTAGAATGTGCGCCATTGCATATTCAGGAACTGCCCGGTGCGCCAAACCACCTTGCGTTTGTTGCCGCTCTGCCTCGCAATCAGCGGCGCCGTGCACGCCCAGGCAGAACCAGCACAGCCGACCTGGCTGCTGTGCGCCAATCCCAGCACGATTCCGTGGTTCACCGAACAATCCGGCGCCTCGGTCGAGCGGGAATCCGCGCCGACAGACATCAGCGCCGATGTGCTGGATGTCAAGAAGACCGAATCCACCGTGTTCTCCGGCAACGTCGAACTGACCCGCGCGGACCAATGGCTGCATTCGGAGAAAGTGACCTTCAGCCACGAGAGCGAGCAGTTCGTCACCGAAGGCCAGGTCCGCTACCAGGACCGCAGCGTCCGCCTGACCGCCGAAAGCGCGTCGGGAGACCAGAAAAACGACACGCTGCGCATGGGCCAGGTGCATTACCAGTTCAACGAAGAACTCGGTAACGGCACCGCGGGCACCGCCGTCATGCAAGGCCCGGTGGGCGTGCTGACCAATGCCACTTATTCGACCTGCCCGCCGTCGCAGCGGCAATGGGAATTTTCCGCCAGCCGGATTTCCGTCAACAACGAAAC
>JBAZBG010000080.1:1315-7951 GCA_041671585.1 Arenimonas sp.
TCACTCGCAGCCTGCCCATCGCCAGCCTCGATGCCGGCGCCACTTTCGAGCGCAACCTGAGCTGGCGCGGGCATGACTATGTGCAAACGCTCGAGCCCCGGCTGTACTACCTGTACGTCCCCTACCGCGACCAGTCCACGCTGCCGATCTTCGACACCCGCGAACTGACTTTCGGCTGGACCTCGCTGTTTCGCGACAACCGGTTTGGCGGCGCCGACCGCCAGGCCGATGCCAACCAGCTGGCGCTGGCCCTGACCACGCGCATCCTCAGCGCCGCCGATGGCCGCGAGCGGCTGAGCGCCGGCATCGGCCGCATCAGCTACTTCGACCAGCCCCGGGTCAAGTTGCTGGGCTCCGAACCGGATTACTCCGACAACGGCAGCGCGTGGATGGCCACGGTCGACTTGTCGGTGAGCGACTGGTGGAGCCTGGGCATGACCCATCAATGGGACCCGGATGACCGCCGCACCGACCTGTCCTCGGTGCACACGCAGTTGCGCCTGCACCACGGCACGGTAGTCAATGCCGCCTACCGCTACCGCCGCAGCTCGCTGAACCAGCCGCCGCTGGAACAAACCGACCTGAGCTTTGTCATACCCGTCAACGCCAACTGGAACCTGTACGGCCGATGGAACTATTCCCTGCACGACAACCAGACGATCGAGGCCCTGGCCGGCCTGGAATGGAAGAGTTGCTGCGTCGCGGTCCGGCTGGTCGGGCGCCAATACATTCGCAGCTTCGACAGCCGCCAGAACCTGGGTCTGTACCTTGAAATCGAGCTCAACGGCATCGGCAGTTTTGGCCGCGATACGGCCCGATTGCTCGATAATGCTATCCTTGGCTATACCCGCTGATCGCCTGCGCCACATTGGCGCGCCCCGGAGTGTCTGACCCGATGAAACTGATTCTTTCCGCTTTGCTGGCCACCGTCCTGGCTGCTGCCCCCGGCACTTCCGTCCGGGCGCAAGCCCTGCCTTCGAACACCATCGACAGCATCGTCGCCGTGGTCAACGAAGACGTGATCCTGCGCAGCGAGCTCGACCGCGCCGTGGCCAATGTCAGCAAGCAATTTGCCGGCGGCCAGGGTGGGCAGCTGCCGCCGCAGAACGTTCTGGAACGGCAAGTGCTCGAGCGCCTGATCATGATGCGCCTGCAGGTCGCGCGCGCCGCCGATTCGGGCATCCGCATCTCCGACCAGGAGTTGCAGCAGGCCATCGCCACCATCGCCAGCCAGAACAAGATGTCAGTCGACCAGTTGCGCCAGCGCCTGGTAGCCGACAACCTGAGCTACGACGAATTCGCAGGCAACCTGCGCGATGAAGTCACCGTGCAACGCTTGCGCCAGCGCTACGTGCAAAGTTCGGTGCAGGTCAGCGAAGGCGAGGTCGACCAACTGCTGGCCACCCGACAAGTGGGTGGTCCGGAAGTCCGCCTGGCCAATATCCAGATCAGCGTGCCCGAAGGCGCCACGCCCGAGCAAGTCGCCACGGCCAAGAACAAGATCGACGAGATCAAGGGCCTGATCGAACGCGGCACGCTCGATTTCAGGTCGGCGGCGGTCCGCTATTCGCAGGCGCAAAACGCGCTTGACGGCGGCGAAATCGGCTGGCGCTCGATGGACTCGGTGCCGCCGGTGTTCGCGGCCATCCTCAAGCAGATGTCGCCCGGCCAGATCACCGAGGCCATCCGTGGCGCCGGCGGCTTCCAGATCGTGCAGCTCGAGGAAGTCCGCGAGCAGCAGGCGCAGAAGGTCACCCAGTACCGGGCACAGGACATCATGGTCGCCATCAACGAGGTGGTTGGTGCGGAAGCTGCACGGCAGAAGATCGAAGCGCTGCGTGCGCGCATCGTCGCTGGCGAAGATTTTGGCGCCGTGGCCAAGGAAGCATCCGACGACACCCAGACCCGCGCCCAGGGCGGCGATATGGGCTGGTTCGCGGCCGACGCCTGGGGCAGCGCCGTGGGCAGCCAGGTCCAGCAACTGGCCGATGGCGAAATGTCGCCGATTTTCCAGAGCAACGTCGGCTTCCACCTGATCAAGCGCACCGGCGTTCGCGAACAGGACGTGACCGAAGAAAACCGGCGCAACCAGGCGCGCGAGATCATCGGCCAGCGCAAGGCCGAAGAGGCATACGAGCGCTTTCTGCGCCAGCTTCGCGCCGAAGCCTACGTAGACAGCCGACTCGGCGGCGCCTGAGCGCCTATGCGACCCAGGCTGGCCCTGATCCCGGGCGAGCCTGCCGGCGTTGGTCCGGAGCTATGCGTCCGCCTGGCTCAGTGCCAGCAAAGCTGCGACCTGGTCGCGATCGCCGATCCGCACACCCTGCTTGCCGCCGCCCGGGCACTCGGGCTGCCCTTGCGACTGCGTGATCCTGGCGAGCACTGTCTACCCGGCGAACTGGCGTTGATGGCGCAGGCGCAAGCCGCTCCGGTTGAATTCGGCCGCGCCGATCCCGCCAATGCACGTTCGGTCATCGATGCGCTGCTGCGTGGAGCGCGTGGCTGCCTGGACGGGGACTTCGACGGACTGGTCACCGGGCCGGTGAACAAAGCAAGCATCAATGCCGGCGGCATCGCCTACACCGGCACCACCGAGCTGCTCGCCGAGCAGGCGGGCGTCGAGGTGGTCATGATGCTCGCCAATCCCACGCTGAGGGTTGCGTTGGCGACAACGCACCTGCCCCTCAGGGCCGTTCCCGATGCGATCACGCCCGCCTCCCTGACCAGGACGCTGCGCATCCTCGATAGCGCGCTGCGCCGCGACTTCGCCTTGCCCGCGCCGCGCATCGCCGTACTCGGCCTGAACCCACATGCCGGCGAAGCAGGCGTGCTCGGCGATGAGGAAATCCAGGTCATCGAACCGGTGCTCGAGTCGCTGCGCGCCCAGGGCATGAATCTCATCGGTCCACTGCCGGCCGATACCGCCTTCCTGCCGCAAAAACTTTCCGGATTCGACGCGGTGCTGGCGATGTACCACGACCAGGGACTGCCTGTGCTCAAGCACGCCGGCTTCGAGCAGGCGGTGAACATCACGCTGGGCTTGCCCTACCCACGCGTTGCAGTCGACCATGGCACCGCGCTGGAGCTAGCCGGCAAGGGCGTCGCCGATCCCTCCAGCCTGTTCGCCGCCGCGGCCTTGTGCGCCCGGCTGGCGCAGTCGCGGGGGCGCGCATGAGTCACTTCAAGGAACCGCCCAAGAAACAGCTCGGCCAGCACTTCCTGCACGACCGCAACGTCATCGAAAGAATCGTGTTTGCGGTCAATCCGAAACCTGGCGATGTGCTGGTCGAAATCGGCCCGGGCCAGGGCGCGATCACGTTCCCGCTGTTGAAGAAGCACGGCGCACTGACCGTCATCGAATTCGACCGCGACCTGATCACGCCCTTGTCGGAAGCCGCACATGGCCTCGGCGACCTGACCATCGTGCACAAGGACGTCCTCAAGGTCGACTTCGGCAAACTCGCCGGCGACAGCCGCATTCGCCTGGTCGGCAACCTGCCCTACAACATTTCCACGCCGATCCTGTTCCACGTACTCGAACATGCCGAAGGCATAGTCGACATGCATTTCATGCTGCAGAAGGAAGTCGTCGAGCGGATGGCGGCCGCGCCGGGCAGCAAGGTCTACGGTCGGTTGAGCGTGATGTTGCAGGCCGTCTGCGAAGTGGTGCCTCTGTTCGATGTCCCGCCTGCGGCATTCCGGCCGCCGCCCAAGGTCGACTCGGCGGTCGTGCGCCTGCTGCCCCGGCCCGCCGACCAGATCGGCATCGCCGATCCGGCCTTGTTCGAACGGCTGGTGCGCGACGCCTTCGGCCAGCGGCGCAAGACCTTGCGCAATGCCGTGCAGGCAATATGCAGCGCCGATCAAATCAGCGCCGCCGGCATTCGGCCCGAGCTGCGTGCCGAGCAGCTGGCGGTGTCGGAGTTCATCAAACTGTCCAACTATCTGTCGGCTAACCCGACGGCGATCGATATTCCGTAAAATGGCCGCATGAACGAACCCACACACGCCATCGACGTGAAGGTGCAGACCCGATTCCTGCCCGACCAGTCCACGCCTGAAGACGGCCGCTTCGTGTTTTCCTACACGATCCGCATCCACAACAGCGGCAACGTCCCGGCCCGGCTGATCAGCCGGCATTGGCTGATCACCGACAACAATGGCAAGGTCCAGGAGGTTCGGGGCGATGGCGTGGTCGGCGAACAACCCTGGCTGCGCCCGGGCGACGACTTCGAGTACACCTCCGGCGCCGTCCTGGAAACCGAGCTCGGCACCATGCAGGGCAGCTACCAGATGTTGGCCGACGACGGCACCCAGTTCGACGCCAGCATTGCGCCTTTCACGCTGTCGGTTCCGCGGACACTGCACTGATGGCGACCTATGCGATAGGCGACCTCCAGGGCTGCTGCGATACCCTCCAGCGCTTGCTGGAGAAGCTTCGTTTCGATCCGGCCAACGACCGCTTGTGGTTCTGCGGCGATCTGGTCAACCGCGGCGGGCAATCGCTGGAAACCTTGCGACTGGTGCATTCGCTGGCCATCCACAGCACGGTGGTCCTGGGCAACCACGACCTGTCGCTGCTGGCCATCGCGCAGCGCAGCGAAGCTGACCAGGCGAAAGTGAATCCGGACCTGCGCCGCGTGTTGTTCGCTCCCGATCGCGACCTGCTGGTGGACTGGCTGCGCCAGCAGAAATTCATGCACGTCGACCGCAGCCTTGGCTTCGCCATGGTGCACGCCGGATTCGCGCCGAAATGGACGGTAAAAATTGCCGAGGCGCGCGCGCGCGAAGCCGAGGAGGAATTGCGCGGCGACGGCTTCCGCAAGCTGCTCAAGAACATGTATGGCGACAAGCCGGTCTGGAATCCGAAACTCACCGGGCCCGATCGCTTCCGCGCGATCGTCAATATTTTCACCCGGATGCGCTATTGCACGCCGAACGGCCGCATCGCCTTTGAGGAAAAAGGCCGGCCCGGCACGCAGAAACCCGGCCTGTATCCGTGGTTCGACGTGCCCGGGCATGCGCCGCGCGAGCTGCCCGTGGTCTGCGGCCACTGGTCGACGCTCGGGCTGTTCATGGGCCTGGGCATCTACGGCATCGACACCGGCGCGGTCTGGGGCGGCAAGCTGACGGCGCTGGAACTGGGCCATGAACTGCGCCTGCACCAGGTGTCTGGACGCGTCGTACCCGCCAGCGAAGTGCGTCGCGCCGGCTGAGTCAGCGGTCCCGGCGGCGGATGTAGTCGACGAACTCGAATGCGCACGCGTGCCGGGCATCCGCCTCGTGCGCCTGGCGAGCGGTGATCTCCCAATCGAGCGGATCGAATTGCGGAAAATACGCGTCGGCGCCGACGCTTTCGCTATCGACGTGGGTCAAGTGCATGCTGGTCGCCGCCGGCAGGCACAAGGCATAGATCTCGCCACCGCCGATGACCATCAGTTCTTCGCCATCGGCCAGTTCGATCGCGCGATCCAGCGAATCGATCGCCTGCATCGCCGCGAACGGGGCCGCCATCGAGCGCGTCAACACCAGATTGCGCCGGCCGGGCAACGCCCGTCCGAGCGACTGCGCGGTCTTGCGACCCATCAGCACCGGCTTGCCGAGCGTCAGCGCCTTGAATCGCTTCAAATCGTCCGGCAGGCGCCACGGCAATTGTCCGTCGCGCCCGATCGCGGAGCGACGGTCGAGCGCCGCCACCAGCGAAAGCCTCGCTGCCAGCATCCTAGAAATCCGCTTTCAGCACGTCGCTCAAACGTCCGCGATTGGCGAACGGCCATTGGCCGTGATATTCGACATCATCGATGCACCAGATGCCGTCATCGCGCATCAGCACCATGGTGTCGTTCCACTTCGTGGCTTTGTCCCCTTCGCCGTAGCTCATCGCCAGCGACACTCGCGCGCTATCGCCATCGAGCACCGTCTCCCGCGCCTTCACCGAATCCGGACCTTCCACCAGGCTGCTGAACAGATCGCCATCGACGAGCGGTGGTTTGTCTTCCGGGTGCGCCGCGGCAAATTGTTGTTGCCGCTGACGGGCGTCGATGATCAGCGCGCCCAGGCGCGGGCACAGAAACGCGTTATAGGCGTTCATCGACCCGCCATTGGGCAGTCCGCTGCTGCCAAGGCGTTGGTGCATGACATAGAAGTCTTCGGCCAGGGCGCCAGCGGCATCGGTCGGCGGCGCCGCTGTTTCCGAAGCATCCTGCGCTTGCGTGGCGGCCACTGCGTCCGCCGCGACCGTCGCTTCCGCACCCTCGGCCCCCGCGTTGGCTGGCTTGTGCTTGAACCAGGCGCAGCCGCCGAGCAGCAGCAGCGCGGTGATGCCCAGCATGCGGGCGAGTGAAGGCAGACGATTCATTGCGATCTCCGTGGCTGCGTGATTCAAACCGCCACCGGCGCCTTGATCGCCGCATGTGGATGGTAATTGTCGATGCCGATGTGCTCGGCGCGGAATTCGAAAATGTCGTTGACCGATGGATCCAGCGTCAGCGTCGGCAAGGGTAACGGCTCACGGCCAAGCTGCTCGCGCGCCTGTTCGAAATGGTTCGAGTACAGATGTACGTCGCCGAAGGTGTGGACGAAATCGCCGGCCCGCAGACCGCAGACCTGCGCGACCATGTGCGTGAGCAACGCGTA
>JBAZBG010000081.1:0-7947 GCA_041671585.1 Arenimonas sp.
TGCGCTCGGGCTGGATTGCGTGCAGCGCGGCGCCGATCTTGCCGACCTCGGTGGCGCTGCCGGTGGCCACGACTTCCGCGCTGGCGCGGCCGCTGACCACCAGCGTGCTCGCATGCACGAGGCTGGGTGCTTGCGGGCTGTCCGCGCCGCGATTCACCGGAACCGATTCGCCGGTCAACATCGATTCATCCAGGTGCAGGCCGGCCGCTTCGATGACGCGAGCATCAGCCGGCACGCGATCGCCTTCGACGAGCAGGATCAGGTCACCGACGACCACTTCGGTCCCGGCCACCAAGCGCGATTCGCCGTCGCGCAGCACGCGCGCGCGCGGGCTGCTCAGGTCGCGCAGCGCCTGCAGCGCGTGCTCCGACTTCTGCTCCTGGTAGACGGTGATGGCAATGACCAGCAGCACCGAGGCGCCGAGCACCGCGGCTTCACGTGGATCGCCAAGCAGCAGGTAGATGGTGGCTGCGGCGAGCAGGAGCAGCAGCATCGGTTCGCGCAGGACGTTCAACACGATCATCGGCCAGCGCCGACGCTCGGCTTGCGGCAGCGTATTGGGACCGTCACGGCGCAGGCGGGCGGCCGCTTCGGCCGCGGACAAGCCCGCCAGTTCGGGCGTCGGGCCGGGGGCAGGGCTGACAGCTGGTCCTTCGCGGACGTTCATGAACGATTGCAGTTCCCTTGTCTGCCAACTTCGAACCATGCGGGATCGCTATTCAGGACGCTTGATCCTGATCAGGAATCGGTCCGCCGTCGCCAATTACTGCGCATCTGTTGACCTCGATCAACGTCTCGCCGCATGAGGGGGGCATATTCGTTCCGACATCGGGCAAGACGTCCCGGTGCCCTTCCCCCCAACACGATTCTGAAAAGGAATTTGCCATGAACCTTCCCACCCACTGGAACCCGTTCCGTCAAATCAGCCGCTTCGATCCGATCTCCGACATCGAAGACCTGTTCCGCGGCTTCAGCCCGCGCCCGATGTCCCTGTCGCGTGATTACGAGCGCGCCTTGGACATGCGCATGGACGTGAGCGAAGACGACAAGGCCTATAAAGTCACCGTCGACATGCCCGGCATCAAGAAGGAAGCCATCGACGTGTCGGTGGACGGCAATCAGATCACCATCAGCGCCGAGGTCAAGCGCGATCTGTTGCCCGACAACGAGAAATCGCTCTACAGCGAGCGCTACAGCGGCAAGGCCTATCGTTCCTTCACGCTGCCGTTCGACGTCGACAGCACCAAGTCGGATGCGCACTATGACGGCGGCGTGCTCACGCTGACCCTGCCGAAGAAAGCCAGCGCCGAGTCCAAGCGCCTGCAGATCCACTAAGCGGTATCGCTTGTCTATCGTTGTCGGCTCCGTAGCGCACAGAAGAGGCGATGAAGAGCGATTGACGGAGCAGCGGGGCCCGGGTTTCCGGGCCCCGTTTTTTTTATGGCGCCAGCAGGTCCACCTGCTCGCGATACTCAGGAATGTGCGCAGGCCAGCCCAGCTCGCGCTCGATGCGCTTGCGCAAGGCGTCGGCGGCGTCGGGTTCGCCGTGGGTCACGAAGACGCCGCGCGGCGCACGCGGCGCCGAACGCAGCCAGGTGAGAACCTCGTCGGCATCGGCGTGTGCCGATGCGGCGGCCAGTTGCACCACTTCGGCATTGACGGCGACGTCCTGGCCATAGATGCGCACCGATTTCGCGCCAGCGGCGAGCGAGGCGCCGCGCGTGCCGCCGGCCTGGTAGCCGCTCAGGACGATGGCGTTGCGCGGGTCCGGCGCAAACGCGATCAGGTGATGCAGCACGCGCCCGCCAGTGGCCATGCCGCTGGCCGAAACAATGATCATCGGCCCCTTGCGGCGGTTCAACGCCTTTGATTCCTCGACCGTATTGACCACGTGGGTGATGCGGCGCATGGCATCCAGCGCGCCGTTGTCGAGCCGGTGCAGCTCGGGGAATTCCCGATACAGGGCAGTGACGTCGGTGGCCATCGGGCTATTGAGGTAAACGGGCACCCCTTTGGCGGTGCCCTCCATCTGCAGCTGCGCGATCACGTGCAGGAGCAGTTGCGCGCGTCCCACCGCGAATGCCGGGATCACCACCACGCCGCCGCGCGCAGTGACCCGCGTCAGCACGTCGCGCAATTCCTGCTTGATGGCGTCGGCGGGATGCTTGCGGTCGCCGTAGGTGGATTCGGTGACGATCCAGTCGGAATCCGGTGGTGCGACCGGAGTCAACATGACCGGATCATTGGGGCGCCCGATGTCGCCGCTGAAGGTGATTCGGGTGTCTGCGAACTCGAGCGTCACCGCCGCTGCGCCGAGAATGTGTCCCTGGTTGCGCAAACGCGCGCGCACGCCGGGTATCGGCGCGAAGTCGGTGTCGTAGGGTACGCTCTGCAGCGACTTGAGGCTGAGCAAGGCATCGCTTTCCCGATACAGCGGGTCGGCGGGATGGTGCTTGGAGACACCCTTGCGATTGACGTATTCGGCCTCTTCCTCCAGGAGCCGGCCCGAATCCGGGAGCAGGATGCCGCACAGTTTGCGCGTGGCTTCCGTGCACCAGACCCGGCCTCTGAATCCGGAACGGACCAGTCGCGGCAAGTAGCCGCTGTGGTCGAGATGCGCATGGGTCAGGACCACGGCGTCGATGCTGGCCGGGTCGACGGGAAAGGGCGCCCAGTTGCGCAGGCGCAGCGGCTTGTAGCCCTGGAAGAGTCCGCAATCCACCAGCAGCCGCGCATTACCCGCCTCGATCAGGTACCGCGACCCGGTGACCGTGGCGTTGGCGCCGAAAAAACTCAAGCGAAAGTCCTGCGGTGCCGGAATCGGGTCGTTATTCATGCCTTGCCGTCCACCTCGTTGTTGATCAATTGCAGGGCCCGAGCGCGGCGCAACGTAAGCGGTTGCAGTCCGTGCTGGCTGGCCAATCGGCCGGATAGTTCGAGCACCGCCGGATCGGGCGCGATGGAAAAAGCCAGCGGATAGTCGATCGGCGTATCAATCCATGGCTGCATTTCAGCGCGCAGCTCGATTTGCGCCCGGATGAGAGTCTCCGCCGTTGCGTTCCGGGCCGCGTCATCTTCCTCACACGCCGGACGCCGCGTCGGCAGGCCAGTGTCGGCCAGGCGCGGGTCGAGCGCGTCGCTGGTATCGTTCGCCAACAAGGCGAGCTGAGGTTGCGGTTCGATCCGCGTCAGTCCCGAATAGCGCATGCCCCAGCGTAGCACGGCCTCGATAAGTGCCCTCGGGGCCCCGACGTCGCGCCAGCGTTGCGCCAATTTCTGCCGATCGCAATCGGCAGAGCCACGTTCCCTCGCCAGGTCGGTCGCGCCGAGCAACGCGCCTTCGGCCAGCGCTGACGCCATGCCGGTGGCGCACTGCCGCGCACCGGCGCTGTCGTAGGGCAGGCCCAGCATCTGCAGTGCATCGGCCACGCCGATCAGGCCCAGCCGCGGCTGCGTGCCTGCCGAAACGACGCTGCAGGAAAGCAGGACGTCATCGAGCAGACGCACCGCCAACGCGGCAGTGGCGACGAAATTCTCGCGATCGAACGTGGCGCGCGGTGTGTCCGGCCAGCGGACAAACGCCGCGGCATTGAGCACGGCGGCGGGATCGCCCAGGTCATCGACCTTGCCTCCGGTACCGGCAAGGTGCAACAGGCGAGCATCCGGCAGCAGCTGCCAACGGCTGAAGGCCTCGATGAATCGCCGTGACCATGACGGCGCCGCTGCTCCCTCGGCTCCGGCGATGGCATCGGCAACGCGCCGCCAGGTCGCATCGACGGTCAAATCGCGCAACCCGCCATCGTCACGCCAACGGAACCAACGGTCCCAGGCTTCGACGGCGGCGGGGTCGGTGAAACAAGTGGCGGGGGACACGCGTGGCCTCAGTGATGGGTCATGGATTGCATGGACCGACTATGCCGTGCCTGAGCGGTGCGGGGTCTTGATCGATGTCAACTTCCCGTCTCGGCGTCCGCTGTTACCGATTGTTACCAAGCGTTACAAGCCCAACATCGTCGTGACACCCGCTTGGAATAAGGTGCAGGCAACTGCTCGAAGCCGGGGATCGCCGCCATGCTCGACGCTCGCACCTACACCGAAGACATCGCTCGTTCAGCGGATGTCGACGCACTGCCATGCTGCGCGGGTCAGGACTGCGTCCCCAGCCTGGAGACCTTGCTGCAGGGCCTGCCGTTGCTCCGGCGCCGGTTGCGCGCCAAGCAATACCTGTTTCGCGCCGGACAGCCGCGGCAATCGCTGTTCCTGGTTCATGCCGGGCTGTTCAAGACCAGCGTGCTCAGCGAAGACGGTCGCGAAAAGATCACCGGCTTCCGTTTGCGCGGCGACTTGCTTGGCCTGGATGCCTTGGGCATGGCCAGCTACGCCTGCGATGCCATCGCGCTGGACGTGTGCGAAGTCTGGGAATTGCCCTACGCGCAGTTGTGCGAGAGCGTGCCCGAGTTCCAGCAACAGCTCGCGCTGGCGCTGGCCAGCGAGATTCGTCGCGACTGGGGCTGGATGCTCGCCGTCGGCACCCTTACCGCCGAGCAGCGCGTGATCGCGTTCCTGCTTGATTTCGCGTCGCGCCTGGAGGCGCTGGGTTTCAGCGCGCGCCGACTGTTGCTGCGCATGACCCGGGCGGAACTCGGCAACTTCCTGGCGCTGCAACTGGAAACCGTTACACGCGCGCTGTCGCACCTGCACGCTCAGGGATTGATCGACGTCGAGCGGCGTGAGATCCGGATCGAGAATCCAGCGGGACTGCGCGCGATGTTGTCCTGCGGCCGTTGAATCGCGATCGGTAGTCAGCCGCGCGAGTCGAGGTGGCGCCGGATGATCGCAGCCAGTTGTTCGTGCTGGTAGGGCTTGTGCAGCAGCTCGAAAACGTCGCCCTCGGGGAAGGGATTGGAGACGTTGTCATAGCCCGTGGTCAGCAGGACCGCGAGCTCAGGCCTGAGTTGGCGCGCAACCCGGGCCAACTCGTCTCCGTTCAGTCCGCCACCGAGCATGACGTCGCTGAACAGGAGCGAGATGCCAGGGTCCTCGCGCAGGAATTGCAGTGCCTCTTCGGCGCTGGCCGCCGAGTGCACGGTATAGCCTTGGGCGCGGAGGAAATTCGCCGCGATCTTGCGCACCTCCAGTTCATCGTCCACCACCAGGAGAGTCTCGCCTTTGCCAGTTTCCGGGTGTACCGGCGCTTGCCCGGCGACATCCGGACGCTCCTGCGTGGTCGACGGCACAACGGGCAGATACATTTCGACGCGCGTGCCGTAACCCAGTCGGCTGTCAACGCGCAGCTGTCCGCCGCTCTGCTTGGCGAAGCCGTAGACCATGCTCAGGCCAAGGCCGGTGCCGTGACCCGCGCCCTTGGTGGTGAAGAACGGTTCCACGGCGCGCGCCAGCGTTTCCTGCGTCATGCCGCGGCCGGTGTCGCTGACCGCGAACACGACGTAGTGGCCTGCGGAAAAATCCGGCCCGGCCTCATCCGCAGCGATCCAGCGCTCGTTCACATGGATGCTGATCTCGCCGCCGCGCGGCATCGCGTCGCGCGCATTCAGGGCAAGGTTCAACAGCGCCGTCTCCAGTTGCGTGGCATCGACGTGCGCTGCGGGCAGGTTCGCCGCGCATTCGACACTCAGCCGCACGGCTTCGCCCAACGAGCCCCGCAACATCAGCGTCAGCTCCCGCAGCAGGGCCTGGGCGTTGACCGCGCGCGGGTTCAGACGCTGGCGCCGGGCGAACGCGAGCAGTTTGGCGGTGAGTTCGGCGCCGCGCGCGACCGAGTGCAGCGCGCTGGCGATCAGCTCCCGTGCTTCAGGACGTTCGCCGTATTCCAACTCGAGCAATTGCAGGTTGCCCGACAGGATCGTCAGCAGGTTGTTGAAGTCGTGCGCAACGCCGCCGGTAAGCTGGCCGACGGCATCCAGGCGGTGCGAATGCGCCAGTTGTTCTTCGGCTCGCTGGCGCAACATCAAGGCGGCCAGCAGGTTCGCCACCGAGCGCAACAGGTGTTGCGCGTCGTGATCGAAACGGCGTGTTTCGGACGAACGTGCAATCAGCGCGCCGAGCACGCGGTCGCGGCCGGCCAGCGGCATCACGGCAATACTACCGCCAAGGTCGGCGGCGACCGGCCAGCCGGTTTCGGCGGGCAACTGGCGGGCCAGGTCCTGGACGATCAAAGGCACGCCGTCGACCAGGGCGCGTCGGAGCGCGCCCTCGGAGAGCGGCATGGGCGCGCCATGATCACCAAGGCCGACCGATGCGAGAACGTCGAGCGCATCGCCCCCGGGACGCAGGAAGACCACGGCGACCGCGTCGATGGACAGCGCTTCCGCCAGCACCTCGGGCAGGTCTTCGATAACCTCGCGTTCGTCCGCGGCCTCCAGCGCCAGCTGGCCGATGCGCGCGACGAGTGCATCGTGGCGCGCGCGCACATCCACCTGGCGGGCGCGCTGCGTTTCGGAAATGTCGCGCACCGAGGCCAGGTAATACACCTGCTGGTTGCTGAGCGTACTCAAGGCGATTTCCACCGGGAACTGCCGGCCGTCCAACCGTTGTCCGACCAGGGACATGATCGAAGTGCCCATCGGGCGAAGTCGCGGGTTGGCCGTGAAGTCGGCGCGGTGCGCCCGATGCCGCTCGCGCGCGCCCTCGGGCATCAGCGCTTCCAGTTCCAGTCCGATCAGGCCGCCCGGCGGATAGCCGAACAGTCGCTCGGCCTGGTGGTTGGCGCGCACGATACTACCGCGGTCGTCGACCACCACCAGCGCGTCGGGAACGGCTTCGAACAGCTGTGGGAAGTCCATGACGGCAACTCAGAGCCGGCGGACCGACGCGGCGAAAAGATAACCCGCGCCGCGGACGGCCTTGATCAACTGCGGCCGCGTCGGATCGAGCTCGATCTTGCGGCGCAGGCGCCCGACCTGCACGTCGATTGCGCGATCGAAGGGACCGGCATCGTGGCCGTGGATGCAGTTCATCAGCTGATCGCGGCTGAGCACCTGGTTCGGCCTTTCGGCCAGGACCAGCAGCAGGTCGAACTCGCCGCTGGTCAGGCTTACTTCATTGCCCTGGCGATCGAGCAGACGGCGCGCTGCCGGGTCGAGCAGCAGGCCATTGAATTCGATTCCGTGCTCGGCAGTCGCCGCCACCGGGGCCCCCGGCTCCGGCCGCGTGCGCCGCAGCACCGAGCGCACGCGCGCCAGCAATTCACGCAGGTCGAAGGGCTTGCTGATGTAGTCGTCGGCGCCCAGCTCCAGCCCGACCACGCGTTCGACCGATTCGCCGCGGCCGCTGACGACGATTACCGGTCCGGTCCATTCGGGCCGGATGGCGCGAAGCAAGGTCAATCCATCCTCGTCAGGCAGGCCCAGGTCGAGCAGGACCAGATCGATGCGCTGTTCGCGAATCGAAGAGCGCAACTGCGCACCGCTGCCGGCGGTGCTCACACAGTAGCCATTGCCGCCAAGATAGCGGACCAGCAGGTTGCAGATTTCGACGTCGTCGTCCACGACCAGCACGTGCGGCCGGACTTGCGCGGTGGCTTCTTGGGGGAGGGCGTCCATAGCGGCAGCCGGCTTCCATCCAGTGGATGCGAACAGAGTAGCAAACGCCGTCGCGCGCGGCGTGAATCGCTGAATTGGCAAGGACGCGCGGACGGTGCAAGCTGCCTGCATGCAACAGCTGCCCGAGGTCCTGATTGAATTCGGCGTCGCGCTCGGCATCGGCCTGATGCTTGGCGTCGAGCGCGAACGCAACAAGGGCACCGGACCCGGCCGCGCCGCCGCGGGCGTCCGGACCTTCATGCTGTTCGCGCTCGCCGGCGCGCTGGCGGACTGGATCGGCAGCGTCGGCCTGCTGGTCGCCGGCGCGTTCGTCTGCCTCCTGGTGTTTGCCAGCTATCGTCGCTCCCCGGCGGAGGACCCGGGACTCACCACCGAAATCGCGATG
>JBAZBG010000082.1:0-7937 GCA_041671585.1 Arenimonas sp.
GTTCATGGCACGGAACGCCGACAGCGGATACAGCTGGATCGCCACGCCGGCCGACGCCAACTCGTCACGGGTAAACAACGGCGTTTGCCCGAATTCGGTGATGTTGGCCAGCACCGGCACTTTCACCGCATCGACGAAACGCCGGAACGTCGCCAGGTCGTAGGCCGCCTCGGCGAAGATGCCGTCCGCGCCCGCGTCCACGCAGGCGATCGCGCGTTCGATGGCGGCGTCGACGCCGTCCACGGCAATGGCGTCGGTGCGGGCGATCAGGAAGAACTGCGCATCGGTGCGGGCGTCGGATGCCGCCTTAACGCGATCCACCATCTCAGCGGTGCTGACGATTTCCTTGCCTGGTCGATGGCCGCAACGCTTTGCCCCGACCTGGTCCTCGATATGGCACGCCGCCGCTCCCGCCTTGATCAGGCTTTGCACGGTGCGCGTTATATTGAACGCGCTCGGCCCGAAGCCGGTGTCGATATCCACCAGCAACGGCAGGTCGCAGACATCGGTGATCCGGCGCACGTCAACCAGCACATCTTCGAGCGTGTTGATGCCCAGGTCCGGCAAACCGAGGGAGCCTGCGGCAACGCCGCCGCCCGACAGGTAGATAGCCTTGAAGCCCGCGCGCTTGGCCAGCAGCGCATGGTTGGCATTGATGGCCCCGATCACTTGCAAGGGTTTTTCTTCGGCCAGTGCCGCGCGGAATCTGGCGCCGGGCGAAAGTTGATTGGTCATTTTCGATCCTCGACTGTGCGAAGGCGGCCCGCAGGCCGCCTTCCAGTGCTCATCTCAGCCCAGGAGGCTCGCCACGCCGGCGCGCTCTTCCTCGAGCTCGGCCAGGGTCTTGTTCATCATCTCGCGGCTGTAGTCGTCGATCGGCAGGTCCTGCACGATTTCATAGGCACCATCCCTGCACACGACCGGGAAGCCATACATGACATCTTTCGGAATGCCGTAGCTGCCATCCGACGGAATGCCCATCGTCGTCCAACCGCCCTCGCTGCCCAGCACCCAATCGTGGATGTGATCGATCGCGGCGTTGGCTGCCGAGGCGGCGGAAGAAAGCCCGCGCGCTTCGATGATCGCGGCGCCGCGCTTGCCCACGGTCGGGATGAAGGCGGTGCGATTCCAGTTCTCGTCGTTGATCGTGTCCTTGACCGAAGCAGCGCCGATGGTGGCGAAGCGATAGTCCGGATACATGGTCGGGCTGTGATTGCCCCAGACGATCAGGCCCTTGATCTCCCCGACCGGCTTGCCGGTCTTGCCGGCCAGCTGGCTGAGCGCACGATTGTGATCGAGACGCAGCATCGCCGTGAAATTCTTCGGATTCAGATCCGGCGCCGACTTCATCGCGATATAGGCATTGGTGTTGGCGGGATTGCCGACCACGAGCACCTTGACGTTGCGCGAGGCGACGGCATTGAGCGCAGCGCCCTGGGCGGTGAAGATCTTGGCGTTCTCCAACAGCAGGTCCTTGCGCTCCATGCCGGGACCGCGCGGGCGCGCACCGACCAGCATCGCAATGTCCGCGTCCTTGAACGCCACCAGCGGATCGTCGGTGCCAACCATGCCGGCGAGCAGCGGAAACGCGCAGTCCTCGAGTTCCATCATCACGCCTTTCAGCGCAGCCTGGGCCTTCTCCATCGGCAGCTCGAGCATCTGCAGGATCACTGGCTGATCCTTGCCGAGCATCTCGCCGGAGGCGATACGGAATACGAGCGAATAGCCAATCTGGCCGGCAGCACCGGTGACGGCAACGCGGACGGGTGATTTCATGGTGGAGTCCTCGGTTCTTGGTTCTTCTTGCTTCGACGCGTCGGCCCTGCTCAGGTCAACTCGGCGAAAAATTCCTGGAATCGGCGCAATCCTTCCGGCAACTGCGCGCTGGGGCACGTATAGGAAATGCGCAGCGCTCGCGGCTCGCCGAACGCCGAGCCGGGCACGCAGGCCACACCCTTGGCTTCAAGCAGCACATTGCAGAAATCGACGTCGTTTTCGATCCGGCTCTGGCCATGCGATTTTCCGAAGGCGCAGGAGATGTCGGGGAACACGTAGAAGGCGCCCTGCGGCTTCGGGCAGACCACGCCGGGAATGGCGTTCATCACCGCCATCACCTGGTCGCGCTTGGCCTGGAACTCGGCGTTTCTTTGCGCCGGCACATCCTGCGGTCCGGTCAGCGCCGCGATGGCCGCGGCCGTGACCACTTCGGGAATATTGGTGATGTGGTTGGAATTCAGCGTCGTCACCGCCTTGGCGACCAACTCGGGACCGACCATGAAACCCACGCGCCAACCCGGCATGCCGTAGGTCTTCGACAGCGAATCCACGAAGATGACACGGTCACGCAACGTCGGCTGGCTGTGCAGGAAATTGTGATAGCCCAGGCCGTCGAAGACCATCCGGTTGTAGATGTCGTCGGCGACGATCCAGGTGTCCGGGTGCCTGACCAGGACTTCGGCGAGCGCCGCCACTTCGTCCTTGCTGTAGACCATTCCGGTCGGATTGTTCGGATTGTTGAACAGGAAGATTTTCGGCTTGGTCGCCAGTGCCGCGTCCAGCTGGGCCGGCGTGAGTTTGTAATTCTGGCTGGCCGGGCAAGGCAGCTCGAGTCGCTTGGCATTGCAGATGTCGGCGATGTCCGCGTACGTGGTCCAGTAGGGAACCGCGTAGGCAATGGTGTCGCCCTCATCCAGCAAGGCTTCGCCCAGGTTGTACAACACGTGCTTGGCGCCGATGCCCGTCGAGCAGTTGGCGCGGCTATAACCAGTGAGACCGATCGCTTCGATATGCTTGAGGAAGGCATCGAGCAGCGCATCGGCGCCGCGATTGGATCCATACTGGCCGGAATCCTTGCTCAATGCTTCGCGCGCAGCCGCATAGACATGGTCGCCGGGCAAGAAATTGGGCACGCCGATCGAAAAACTGATGATGTCGCGCCCCGAGGCCTTGAGCGCCTTTGCTTTTTCGGCAACGGCCATGATGGCGCTGGGCTTGGCGCGACCCATGCGGCTAGCGAGTTGGAGCATCAGGAACCTCGACTGAATTGATTGGTAAAGTGGGCGAAAAGAGCGCCGGAAATCCATAAAATTGTAGCACAGCGTGTTCAGCCGACTCGCTGCCTTGCAACCTTGCCAGCGCAGGCCAGCCAATGACAACGGACTCCCCATGAAGCCCGACAGCAAGCTCCGGCGGCTCCGAAAATTTGCCGGCGGCTCGGTCGCTTTGCTGGTTGCCGCCGCGCTGGTGGCGCCGCTGCAAGTGCTGGCCTACAACCAGAATCGGGTCGCCACCGATGCCAGCGGCAAGCCGGTCCGGATTTCCGGCAGCGTAGTGGTCATCGAACCGGATATCGAACTGTCCGAGGTGCTCGCCGGCGGCGCAGAAGAGCCCCGCAGGCAGTGGACTGAAGCCGCCCGACGCCTGTATCCGGCCGAGGTGCAGCGTCGACTTTCGGCCGCCGGCATCGAACAACGGCCCGACTACGACATTCCCCATGACCTGCCGGCAGACTCCAGACTCGGCCAGATTATCCGCCTGAATGAAGCCGTCTCGGTGAGCGTCATGGCGTACACCTCTCCGGGTAACGAGCTGGCGACCAAGCGCGGCAAGCGACTGGACTGGACGCTGGGGCCCGGCGTCGACGAACTGCGCAAGGTGACCGGCGCCGACTACGCCCTGTTCACCTATGTTCGGGACAGCTACACGAGCGGAGGGCGCGCGGCATTGCGAATCGCCACCCTGCTCCTGTTTGGCGGCGATATCGGGGGCGGCCGGCAAGTCGGCGTCACCACGCTGGTCGACCTGCGCACCGGGCAAGTAGTGTGGTTCAACTTCCTGGCCAAGCAGAGCGGCGACTTGCGCGACGCGCAGGGCGCCGCAGAGACCGCCCAGCGCATGCTCAAGGGGCTGCCCCTGTGAACGCCGGACCCGCGCTGGCGCTGACCCTGGCATTTTCATTGCTGCTTTCCCCGGCGAGCCTGGCGACGGTCGCATCGACCCGTCCCAGCGACCGTCCCATCGAAGGCACCGACGAGGCAGAGCTCTGGTATGCGATGGAGCGGATTGAACGAGATTTGCAGCACTCGCCCCTGGTCACCCGCGACCCCGCGCTCAACGCCTATGCCCGCGACGTGCTGTGCAAGGTCGCTCGGGAGTATTGCGGCGACCTGCGCCTGTACCTGGTGGACTTGCCCTATTTCAATGCCTCGATGGCGCCCAACGGCGCAATGATCCTGTGGACTGGATCGCTGCTGCGCATCCAGAACGAAGCGCAACTCGCGCTCGTACTTGGTCATGAGTTCGGTCACTACCGGGAGCGGCACACGCTGCAGCAATGGCGAAAACTAAAACGAAGCTCGGCATTCCTGAGTACGTTCAGCGTATTCGCTTCGGGTGCAGGGGTCGGCGTCGTCGGCATGGCTGCCAGCCTGGCCGGCGCGGCCAACATGATGAAATTCAGTCGCGAGAAAGAGCGCGAAGCGGACAAGATCGGCTTCGAGCAATTGCAGGACAACGGCTACGATCCGAATGCAGGCGTCGAGCTATGGGAAGGCATGTTGCGCGAGGAAAACGCCCGCGACTACGGCAAGCCCATTCCGGTTTTCTCCAGTCACCCGCAAACCCGGGAGCGTCGCGATGATCTGAGAGCCGCAGCCGCGGCCGCGGCCAAGCAAGGAGGCCAGCTACACCTGGCGCCATACAGGCAAGCCACACGTCCGTTCCTGAAACACTGGCTGGAAAACGAGCTGACCCGGAGGATGTTTGCCAGCTCCATCCGGGTAATCGGCGACTTGCGCGAGACCAGCGCATCGGAAGACGCGGGACTGTTCACGTTTTTCCTCGGCGAGGCCCACCGGCGTCGCAACAAGGCCGATGATCGCCTCCAGGCGGCGCGCCTGTACGCCGAAGCCGTGAACCAGCCCGGCGCCCCGCCGGAAGCTTGGCGCGAGCACGGGCTGGCCTTGCGCGAAGCCGGTCAGCCGGCGGCGGCCGCAGCGCTGCATCATTATCTCGAACTGGCGCCCGGCGCTGAGGACCGCGCATTCATCGCGGTCTATCTTGCTGAGCTGGAGGCCCGGCGATGATGCGTTTCCTGGCGCGCGCGCTGTTGCTTGCGGCCACGATCGCGCTCGCTTCGTGCGCGAGCCCGGGCGGGCGCCTGGTCAGCGCCGGCAGCGGCGTGGCCGTGTTCGAGCTCCAGCTCGACACCAGCCTGGACTGGGCGCGGATTAAACGCGCCCGCATCGAGCTGTGGACGATAGACGGACTTCCGCTCAATGAATTCGTGGTCGTGTCCCGGGTTCGCCCGGGCGAACACGTGTTCCTCGCTGCCCGGGAGCGCCAGCGACGGCCGGATGGCCCCTGGTATCGGCAGGGCATGCGTCCGGACGAGATTCGCGATGTGATTCTCGACGGCCTGCGGCAGCAGGGCTGGGCCAATGTCAGCGCCAGCAACCTGCGACCGGCGCGCTTCGGTTCAGTCACCGGCCTGCGCTTCGACGCCCGCCTCACGCACCGGAACGGCCTGCTTTACCAGGCCACGTTTGCCGCCGCTGAACACGGCGGTCGCCTGACCCATTTCTTCTGGATCGCGCCATCGGAGTATTACTACGGCCGCGATATCGCGGCCGTGGACCGGATGCTCGATTCAGCGCGTTTTGTCGACTGACGACGCTTCAGGGGCTGAGTGCTTTGTTCCACTCGGCGACCCGACTCGCCTGGGCAGCGAGCACGGCATCCGTGTCGCCGCTGACGGTCACGCTTTCGATCTTGTCGCCACCACGAATGGCGTTGACCACAGTCATGTCTTCCGCGCCCAGCACCTCTCCAAACACCGTGTGCTTGCCGTCCAGCCACGGGGTCGCGACGTGGGTGATGAAAAACTGGCTGCCGTTGGTGCCTGGTCCGGCATTGGCCATCGACAGCACGCCGGGCTTGTCATGGCGCAGGTCGGCGCGGGTCTCGTCCTCGAAGCGATAGCCAGGACCGCCGGTGCCCGAACCCTGTGGGCAGCCGCCCTGAATCATGAAGTCTGGAATGACGCGGTGAAAGCTGAGCCCGTCGTAGTAACCGCGCTTGACCAGGTTAACGAAGCTGGCCACGGTGACCGGCGTCTTGTCGGCGTGCAGGCGGGTACGGATCGGTCCGCGGGAGGTGTTGAAGGTGGCGATGAGTTCAGACATGAAGCGCTCCTTGGGGGTTCAGCCGCCTAGAATGCCACATTGGAGCGCTGAGCCGGGGTTCCGGCTATAATGTTGGGCTACCCTCACAGATAGTGCGCCCGGTTCCCGGTTCGCCGCCTCCAATGTCCATCGAAAAGCTCCGCAACGTCGCCATCGTCGCCCACGTCGACCACGGCAAAACCACCCTCGTCGACCAGTTGCTCAAGCAATCGGGCACGTTCAGCGAGCGCACGGTCACCACCGAGCGAATGATGGACAGCAACGACCTGGAAAAGGAACGTGGCATCACGATCCTGTCCAAGAACACCGCGATCCGCTGGAAGTCGCCCGAGGGCGAGGAATACCGAATCAACATCGTCGACACCCCAGGCCACGCCGACTTCGGCGGCGAGGTCGAGCGCGTGCTGTCGATGGTCGATTCCGTGCTGATCCTGGTCGATGCGATGGACGGCCCGATGCCGCAGACCCGCTTCGTCACCCAGAAGGCGTTCGCGATGGGCTTCAAGCCAATCGTCGTCGTCAACAAGGTGGACCGCCCCGGCGCGCGCCCCGACTGGGTGCTGAACCAGACCTTCGACCTGTTCGATCGCCTCGGCGCCACTGAAGAGCAACTCGATTTCCACACCGTGTACGCCTCGGCGCTGCATGGCTATGCCGGCCTCAGCCCGGAAGTGCGCGAAGGTGACATGACACCGCTGTTCCAGGCGATCGTCGATCACGTCTCGCCACCGCCGGTGGATATGGAAGGTCCGTTCCAGATGCGCGTGACCTCGCTGAGCTACAGCAACTACGTCGGCATCATCGGCATCGGCCGCGTGCAGCGCGGCAAAGTGCGCACCAACATGCCGGTTTCGATCGTCGATCGCGAAGGCAAGGTCCGCATGGGCAAGGTCATGCAGGTCATGGGCTTCCTCGGCCTGGAACGGTTGGAAGTGCCGGAGGCCAATGCCGGCGACATCATCGCCATCTGCGGCATCGAAAACCTGAGCATTTCCGAGACCGTCTGCGCCGCCGATGCACCGGAACAGCTGCCCGTGCTCACCGTCGACGAGCCGACCATCAGCATGACTTTCCAGGTGAACAATTCCCCATTCGCCGGCAACAAGGACCGCAGCGGCGGCAAGTTCCTGACCTCGCGCCAGCTGCGTGATCGCTTGCTGCGCGAAGCCATGCACAACGTCGCGCTCAAGGTCGAAGAAACCGATGATGCCGACAAATTCAAAGTCAGCGGCCGGGGCGAATTGCATCTTTCGATCCTGATCGAGACCATGCGTCGCGAAGGTTATGAGCTCGCCGTCTCGCGTCCCGAGGTGATCGTCAAGATCGTCGACGGCAAGAAGATGGAGCCGATCGAAAGCCTGGTCGTCGACCTCGAAGAGCAATACCAAGGCGGTGTCATGCAGCGGCTCGGCGAGCGCCGCGCGCAGCTGACCAACATGGAGCCGGACGGCAAGGGCCGGGTGCGCATCGACTTCATGATTCCCGCGCGCGGCTTGATCGGCTTCCAGACCGAGTTCCGCACCATCACTGCCGGCACCGGACTGCTGTTCCACGTGTTCGACCATTTCGGTCCGCGCTCGGAAGGCGCCATCGCCGAGCGTCAGAACGGCGTGATGATCTCGAACGGAACCGGCCCCTCACCCGCTTACGCGCAGATGATGATGCAGGAACGCGGCAGGCTGATGGTCGAGCCGGGCGAGGAAATCTATGAAGGCCAGATCGTCGGCATCCATTCCAAGGACAACGACCTCACCG
>JBAZBG010000083.1:0-7913 GCA_041671585.1 Arenimonas sp.
ACAACCGCCGCCGCAAAGGCGGCCAGGATCAATCGGGAAAAACGCATGGAGGGACTCCGAAAGCTGGGGCCGGGCTGATCCGGCGAGTGGGCAATTCTACGGTTTATTCGCTGAATACACGCGGGTCAGGCAGATCGAGTTGGCGCAGGTGTTCCAGCAGGCGGGCCAGTTTTTCGATGTGGACCGGCCCGATCCGCACCCGCCACACGTCCTGCCCGGCAACTTCAGCGCGATCGACATCGACATCGTCGACCCCGGCGTCCTGCAACCGGTCGGCAAGCCGCCGGGCGTTGGCCTTTTCGCCGAAGCTGCCGACCTGGACCACTTTTGGCGTGCCATTGACGGGGGCGGCCGGGGGCGGCGTGGAGGGCTTTGGGGTGAATTCCTGGGGGGGGCAATCGCGGCTGAAGCCGCTCCCACAGGTGGCGGCTCGGCCATCACTGTCTATGGACTGCAATTGGACCCGTGCGGTTCCGGTGCGATCGACACCGAGGCGCACGGCGGCGGCATAGCTCAGGTCCATGATCCGGCCGGAATGGAACGGGCCGCGGTCATTGACCCGGACGATCAGGCTGCGGCCGTTGTCCAGGTTGGTCACACGCACGAAGCTTGGCAACGGCAGGGTCTTGTGCGCCGCGGAGAACACGCACATGTCGTAGAGCTCACCGCTGGAAGTGGCGCGCCCGTTGAACTTGGTTCCGTACCAGGAGGCGACGCCGCGCTCGGAATAACCGTCGGACTTGTCGAGCACGTAATAGCTCTTGCCCAGCACCGTGTACGGCGAGCGATTGCCGTAGCGTGACCGCGGCTCGCTACGCGGCACCGGCTCGAGCACGCCACTGACGTCGATCGGGGTGGACGGGCCGCCATCGGACACACCAGGGGCATACAGGCCGCCAGGAGTGTAGTCGCTGTCGCGGTGTACGCGCGTCGGCGCGCACGCGTTCAATGCGCCGGCGGCCGGCATCGCCGTGGTCGCCAGCGCTGCGCCGCTGACTGGCGCTGGATTTGGCGCCGATTCCGGCGGCGGTCGGCGGGTCGGTGTGGCGCCGCAAGCGGCCAGCAGCAGGACGACGAACGTCGGCCCCAAGCGCCGCATCAGGGCACGCTACTCACGCCCGCGGCAATCTCGCTCGCGAGTTGGTGCACCGCCATCGCGTACATGGGCGAGCGGTTGTAGCGGGTGATGACGTAGAAATTCTGGTAGCCGATCCAGTGCTCCGGCCCGTTCGCGCCCTCCAGGGTAAGCAAGGTCGCAGGCAGGTCGGGCGCGCCGGCATCCCGCGGGCGGTAGCCGCGCGCGGCCAGTTCCGCCAGCGAATACTTGGCCTCGAAATTTTCCGGCACGAATGGCGCCGCTCCGGCGTCGGCGACGGCCGGCACGAAGGCGGGCTTGCCGGTCTGCCAGCCGTGGCCGATGAAATAGTTGGCGATCGACGCAAAGGCGTCCTTGGTCGAACCAAGGAGATCGCGCCGTCCGTCGCCATCGCCATCGCGGGCGAAATTGCGATAGCTCGACGGCATGAACTGGCCCCAGCCCATCGCACCGGCATAGCTGCCCTTGAGCGTGGCCAGATCCAGGCGCTCTTCCCTGGTCAGGGCGAACAGGTGGCTCAGTTCGCTGCGAAAGAATTCCTCGCGGCGGGGATAGAAAAAGCCCAGCGTGTACAGCGCATCAAGCACCCGGTAGGTTCCGGTGATGCGGCCGTAATTGGTCTCCACGCCGATGATGGCGACGATGATTTCCGCCGGCACGCCGGTATCGGCCGCCGCCTTGTCCAGCTCGCTGCGGTGCTCCAGGTAGAAGGTACGGCCCTGCTGGATTCGCGTCTCGGTCAGGAAGATCGGTCGATAGTCCTTCCACGGCTTGCCTTCGGCCGGTCGCGTGATTGCATTGATGATGCTCTGCTGGTAGCGCGCCTGCGCCAGCCAGGCGCGAATTTCGGCCGGCGTCATACCGCTGTTCTGTGCCGCCTCGGCGACGAAGGCAGCCTCGCGTTCGGCCGTGAGCACCGGCGCGGCAGTCGCTGCGGCAGCCGCGACCGAAGGCGTGACGGCGGCAGGCGGAGCGGCAACCGTGG
This sequence comes from Arenimonas sp., assembly GCA_041671585.1. Classification (GTDB taxonomy): domain Bacteria; phylum Pseudomonadota; class Gammaproteobacteria; order Xanthomonadales; family Xanthomonadaceae; genus Arenimonas. The sequence continues at coordinate 2,082 of JBAZBG010000083.1, forward strand.
CGGTTGGCAACGAGGGCGCGAGCGTCGGTGCAGGCGGCATCGGTTTCACCGACTGGGAACAAGCCGCGGCCAGGCCGAGCAACAGGAAAACAATGCATTGCAACGGACGGAGCATAGGCGGCAACAACGTTCAAGATTTAGCCACAATGTATCACGCGAGCTCGAGTGCGAGCCTCAGGCGCCCGCCAGCAGACGGTGTCCGGTTCCGGGATCGAAAAAATGCAGGTGCTCGATCGCCAGCCTCAGCGGCAGGCGTTCGCCGGGCGCAACGACATGATGTTGCGGGCTCGTGCGCGAGACCAGTCCGGCGCCGCCATGGCGCAGGTAGATGAACACTTCGTTGCCGACGGGCTCGACCACTTCCACTTCCGGTGCAAAGCTCGACGTCGCCGGACCTCCTTCCGCCGGCAGCAAGTGCTCGGGTCGCACGCCAACATCGACTTCCCGATCCAGCCAACCTTCGGGAATCGCCGCGCCATCCAGCGGGATCCGCGTGTTGCCGCCGAGATCCAGTTGCAGCCCGTCCTGCCGGCGCACGTGGCCGCGCAACACATTCATCGCCGGGCTGCCCAGGAAGGTCGCGACGAAGAGATTCGACGGCCGCGCGTACAGGTTCATCGGCGTGTCGATCTGCTGGATCTCGCCGTCCTTGAGCACGACGATGCGCTGCCCGAGCGTCATCGCCTCGATCTGGTCGTGGGTTACGTAGATCATGGTGGCGCCGAGCCGGCGATGCAGCCGTGATATCTCGACCCGCATCGACATGCGCAACTTGGCGTCCAGGTTGGACAAGGGTTCGTCGAGCAGGAACACCTGCGGTTGCCGCACCAGCGCGCGCCCCAGGGCGACGCGTTGTCGCTGGCCGCCGGAGAGCACGGCCGGCCGCCGATCGAGCAGCTTGTCCAACTCGAGCATGGTCGCCGCCGCGCCGACGCGCTCGGCGATCCGCTCCTTCGGCTCGCCGCGAAGCTTGAGTCCGAATGCCAGGTTCTCCGCCACGGTCATATGCGGATACAACGCGTAATTCTGGAACACCATGGCGATGTCGCGATCTTTCGGCGAGACCTTGTTGACCTCGCGAGCACCGATGGTCAGGGTGCCGGAACTGATCGACTCCAGCCCGGCGATCATCCGCAGCAGCGTCGACTTGCCGCAACCCGAGGGCCCGACCAGCACCAGCAACTCGCCGTCGGCGACGTCGAAACTGGCGTCGGCAACGCCGACGTGGCCGTTCGGATAAACCTTGCGAATGTGATCCAGCCCGACAGTTGCCATTTCTGCTCCCTGAGATCGCCGACCAGCCCTATGCAACACCCCGAACCCTAGGCTATTCTGCCTATGTAATCGTTTACATACCATCCTGCCGTAGCGGCCACGGGGAATAGCAATGAGTGAGCCAGCCGTCTTTCCCGACGGATTTCTGTGGGGCGCAGCGACCGCGGCGCACCAAATCGAGGGTTCGCCGCTGGCGGACGGCGCCGGGCCAAGTATCTGGACCCGATTCGCGCATACGCCGGGAATGACCCACAACGGCGACAACGGCGATATCGCCTGCGATCACTATCGGCGCTTCAAGGACGACGTGGCGCTGATGCGCGATCTCGGGCTGAAGGCCTACCGATTCAGCATCAGCTGGTCGCGCGTGCTTCCCGATGGCAAGGGCCGGATCAACCAGGCCGGCATCGATTTCTATTCGCAGCTGGTCGACGAATTACTCGACAATGACATCCAGCCGTTGGCGACCCTGTTCCACTGGGACCTGCCGGCCGCGCTCGATGACCGCGGCGGCTGGTTGAATCCCGACATCGCCGAGTGGTTCTCCGACTACGCAACCTTGATGTATCGCGCGCTCGACGGTCGCGTGCGGCGCTGGGTCACGCTCAACGAACCGTGGGTGGTCACCGATGGCGGCTATCTGCATGGCGCGCTCGCGCCCGGGCATCGCAGCCGTTTCGAAGCGCCCATCGCGTCGCACCATCTGCTGCGCGCGCACGGCGCCGCAGTCCAGGCCTATCGCGCCGAAGGCAAGCACGAGATCGGCCTGGTGGTGAACCTGGAGCCGAAGTATCCGGCCTCGGACTCGGTCGAGGACCAGGCCGCGGTCGAGCGCGCCCACGCCTACATGAATCGGCAATATCTCGACCCGGTATTCCTCGGCAGTTATCCGGACGAGCTTGCGGAAATTTTCGGCAAGGCCTGGCCGGAGTGGCCGCAAACGGATTTCGATCTGATCAGGACGCCGTTCGATTTCCTCGGCGTGAATTACTACACGCGCAGCGTCACCCACGCCAGCATCAGCTATCCGCAACGCGCCAGTGGCGTCAAACAGCCCTTGGGCACCTACACCGAAACCGGCTGGGAAGTTTTCCCGCAAGGACTCACCGATACGCTGACCTGGGTGAAGGAGCGCTACGGCGACATCCCGCTATACATCACCGAGAACGGCGCGGCATTCTTCGACCCGCCGGTCGCCGAAGACGACCGGATTCGCGATCCATTGCGCACCGACTACCTGCGCAAGCACATCGGCGCGGTCAAGTCGGCGATCGACGCTGGTTGCGACGTGCGCGGTTACATGGTCTGGTCGCTGCTCGACAACCTGGAGTGGTCGCTTGGCTATTCCAAGCGTTTCGGCATCGTCCACGTCAATTACTCGACGCAGCAACGCACGCCGAAAGACAGCGCTCGCTGGTATGGAAAAGTGATCGCCACGCACGGCCTCTCCCTAGCCGACCCCCTCCCCGGCTGATTGGCCTGTGGGAGCGGCTTCAGCCGCGATGCTCCTGCTCTGCCGCGGACGGCATCGCGGCTGAAGCCGCTCCTACAGGCCGCTCCTACACTACCTGGCGGGATCGATTTGCACGTTTGCGGGAAATGAGTCGATGCGCAGCTCGCCGTTCCGCCACGTGGCCGCCTTGCCATTGATGCGGGTCGGACCGGGTTTGCCAGCGGCCGGCCACGGCAATACGACACCGCCGGGCGGCGCGCGCAACCCGGCGTCGATGTGCAACGACAGGCGGCCCTGCGCGCGATGCAGGCGGTAGCTGAGCTTGCCGTACGGGGTGCGCAGATCGCCGATGGCGATGCCTTCGCCATCCAGCCAGTCGTTCGGGATTCCGGCGGCGAGCACCAGGGCCTGGTCGTCGTCGCGCACATAGGCGAACAGGTCCAGGGTCGAGCGAACATAGTCGGAAGCCACCCAGGCGTGCGGCAGGTCGCCGAGGAAGAAGGGTTTGCGCGGTTCGCGCGCGACCACTTCCGCCCACTGGTTCCATCCAGCCGGCTGCCGGCCGGCAAAAAAGAAATCGAGCAGCTGCTGCGCGCGATCGCGCCAGCCCAGGCGCACGAAGGCGCCGACTATGCGCAACTCGTAAGGCGTGTAGTTTTCCCAGCGGCGCTTGCCGTCGCGGCGCTCGACGAACTCACGCCAATAGCGCTCGAATGTGTTGTGCAACGAGACCGGCGGTAATTGCGCCTGCTCGCCGCCCGGCGCTAGCGCGATGGTGGTCGAGGTGGCATCGAAATCACCCAGCTCGGCGGAGCCGGGAAGGAAGTCGATACCGTTTTGCGCGGTGGCATTGCGCAACGACGCGTGCAGATCGTCGCGAAACTGATCGCGCGCGCCGGCAATGCGCCTGGCGTCGTCATCGCGCCCCAGCCACCGCGCGATGTCGACGGCATCCTTGTAGCCGCGCAAGGACCAGAAATTATCCCAGTACGAATGCATCGGCTTGGCCGAATACCCTTCATGGCTGATCGAGGCGGGCATCAGTCCGTAGAACGCCGCGTTGTTGGCGCGATTGCCGGCCGTGCGCTCGCTCAATCGCAGTTTGTCCATGTACTGCACGGCGGCCGCTACATGCGGCCACATCTCGGCCAGCAATTGGCGATCGCCACCATAGCGATACAGCTCGGCGACGGTGTGGATCAACTGGCCCTGGCTGTCGTTCTCCGGCACCGGATCGCTGCCGCGGTCATCGACGCAGCAGGGCACTTTGCCGCTGGCGAATTGATAGGGCGCGTACCAACGCAGGAAATCCTCGGCGACCGATGCCTGTCCCAGCCGCAGCAAACCTTCGGAAATCATCGCCCCGTCGCGAATCCAGGCACGCGCATACGAGCGCGTGCCCGGTTGCAGGCGCGCGCCGCGGCGGCTGATGAGTATGTTCGCCAGCGCGGTGCGCAAGGTGTCGACGACGGCCTGCCCTCGCGCCGGAACCCGCAACGAAACCTGGCCGAGCTTGTCGCGCCACTGCGCGGCGGCGGCTTCCTGCGCCTTCGACGCGTCGATGCCCGTGGGATCGACCGCAGCGCCGGACAAGGGCACCAACAAATCGATTTCACGACTCTCGCCGGGCGCCAGGCGCATCCGGAACAGCATCGCGCCGGATGCCAGTCCAGTGGCATCGATCACATTCGTGGTTGCAGGGAAATCGCCGGCCGCAAGATGCTGTTCCACCATTCCGGCATCGAAGGAGGTGACGAAGCCGGCATCGGGCGTCTGCAACGCGAACACGCGCGCCTCGCCATTGATCGACGCGCTGCGTCCGACTATGGCGGCTTCACGAATCGGACTGACCCCGCCGGGGGTATTCAGGAACTGGCTCGGCGGGTTGACCTGCAGCGGCCGCAACGCCAATGCCAGGATGTAATCGCGCGCCGACGCAGTGACATTGCGCAGGACATAGCGCGCGATCATCTGCGAGCGCTGCGCGTCGCCCCGGGCGAAGGCGGTGATGCGCAGCGCGGCGTCGGGGTGCCGCCACTCGACACTGGGAATCGGCAGGTAGCCCTCGGCAAGCGACTGCGTGGACTGCACGTCGGCCCAGCCAAGCAGCTTGCCGCCGCCAAGCAGGAATGGCTCGATGCTGAAACCGCCCTTGGCCACCTCGAGCGCGCCATCTTCGCCAAGCAGGCCCTGCTCGCTGCCGCCGTCGACGCCAACGATCGTCCAGTAGGGCTGCTCGCCGCTGAAGCCGCGCGGGAAATGGCCGCGCGCCGCGTTGGCGGCCAGGGCCTTCACGAAATCGTTTGACGAGGCGGCGAACGCAAGGTCCTCCACGGTAATTTCATTCAAGCCATAGATCGGCCCCGGGCCGTCATCGAGCAGCAACCGGATCCAGCGCGCCTCCGAGTCCGGCAAGGCAATCGGATCGCTGTCGCCATTGCCTTCCTTGACCGCTCGCACTTCGCGCCAGGCACGGCCGTCGTCGGAAAGTTGCAGGCGGTATCGCGACGCCTGCCCGCCGTCGCGCCAGCGCAGTGTAAGGCCGCCGAACTCCCGGCTACGGCCCAGATCGATCACCAGCCACTGTGCGCCGCGAGCCGCGCGCCAGGCCGTGGTCGGATTGCCGTCGACCGTATCGCCTGCCGTACTGCCCGGCAACGCGCTTGACGCGCGCGCGCGCGGCTGCGGCGCCAGCGCGTCAGCCGCCGGAAGCTCGCGAAATTCCAGGTCGTCAAAACACACTTCGCCCTGGCCGCCGCCCTTGCCGGCGCTGACCGTGATTTCAAAACCATCGCTATGCCGCAGCGACTTGTCCGTGGCAGGTCCCCAGGCGAACGCGATCTGCCGCTTCTTCAACTTGAGCGGCGTCCATGGCGCAGGCGGCTGGTAATCCGTTCGCGTCACCCACCAGACGTTTTCACCGCTGGCGTCAGTCAGCTTGAATTCGAGATTGTTGGCCGGCGCCTCGCCGCGCAGCTTGATCGCGTATTCGTAGTTGGCCGGGTAGTCCATCGGCAGCTTGCGGCGTGCCACCGCGTAACCGGACACACCATTGAAATCGTAGTCCAGGCACATGGCCTTGCCGGCGACGCCATCGGCCTGGC
>JBAZBG010000084.1:0-7843 GCA_041671585.1 Arenimonas sp.
GCGATCATAGCCGGTTCGTCTGCCGGCATTGGCGCAGGCAGGCCCGTCAACGCGCCAGGTCGAAGCCGAGCAGGATCGGGTCATGGTCGGAGGCGCGGTACGGATCGCCGTCGGGATCCTGGCGGTAGTCGAAGAACCCGGCCTCATCGCTGTTGTTGTGCCACTCGACCGCGCCGCGCAGGCGGCTCGCCATCGGCGCATCCAGCAGGGCGTGGTCCAGGCGACCGGCCTGGCCGTCGAACACAAAGGAATACGCCCGCGGCACCTGCATCAGCGCGAAGGCGTCCTGCCAGCCGGCCTCTTTCAGCGCCTGCACGGGATCCTCCTTCGCATACGCATTCAAGTCGCCGACGATCAGTTGCAAGCGCTTCCCCGAACCGGTGGGGTCGCCGGCCAGCCACGCCTGCAGGCGTCGGCTTGAGTCGAGGCGTACTGCGTTCCAACAAGCCTGACCGTCGTGCTGGTCGGCATCCGCGCCCTGCGCCTGGTCGGCCTCGCGGCCGCAGCCCTTGGACTTGAAGTGATTCGCGGCGATCACGAATACGGGACCGCGACCGGCACGAAACGCCTGCGCCAGCGACACCCGCGAACGCCCCGCGAAGGGCCCGCCGGTCAAACTGGCGGCGCGCCCCTGCGGACGAACGCGGCCGTCGCGATAGATCAGGGCGACGCGGATCGCATCGCTGCCCAGCCGCTCGCCACTGTCGATGACGCGGTAGTCGCGGATCGGACCGGCGGCATTGAGCGCGGCGGCGAACTGCGCCAGCGTCGAGTCGGGACCGGTGCCGTCATTTTCCACTTCCATCAGCGCCGCCACGTCCGGCGCCAGCGCCTGCACCACTGCGACCAGCTTCTGCTGTTGCTTCTGGTAGTGCGCAAAGGTTTCGGCGCCGCGTTCGGTCGGAAAACCGCCGCCGCGGCCGTCGCCGTTGAACAGATTGAGCAGGTTCAGGCTGGCGATACGCACATCGCCAGCCACCGATGGCGCCGGTGGACGTGCCTGCTGGCGCACGTCCAGCTTCTCGGTCAGCTGCAGCCGGTAGCTGCCGCGCCGCTGGTCGAGCACACCGATGACATTGCGCAATTCACTGCCGGCGCGCAGCGGATGCTGGTCGCTCAGCTCCTGCTTGAGGAACCACAGATTGCGTGGGTCCTTGCTGGTCCGGTTGTCGTCGAGCAGCAGCGTCCGACGCGCGTTGTCCTCGTCAAGCCGGCGTGCAGCCACACCCGGGGCGGCGATCTCGGTCGGCGCAAACAAACGGCCGCCGAAACTGGTGGTGATCTCGCCATAGCCGGTCAGTCCGTTATTGCCCGATACGGTCAGCGGCGCGCTGATCTTCAGCGCCATGCCTTCGTAGCGTTCCCAGTCGCCGGCCGCTTCGGGCGCGCCATCGAGCACCGTGACGGCGGCCCGGCCCTGGCCGATCACCTCGATCACGGTCTCGCGCAACGCCGTCAGGCTGGCCTGCGCATCGCCCTGTTCGGCCACGCGGCCGGAAACGCGCACGCGGTCGCCGGTGCGCAGGCCCGGCGCGGCATCGGCGGCGTGCTCAACAAAAATTCCTTCAGCCGTCAGCGGATCGCCATCGTCGCGCTCGGACTGCACGAACACGCCCTGCAGGCCCTTGGCGAAATTGCCGACCACCACGCCCTGGATGCTGACCTGCCGGTCGACATGAGCGCTGCGCCCGCCGCGGCCCTGCAGCTGGCCAATCGCCAGCAGCGCCGGCGTCGGCACGTCCAGCCCGGCCGCGCCGCGACCATCATCGGCAGTGGTCATCGCCGGCGGCGGCGCCGTGCAGGCCGACAGCAACAGCGCGGTGCCGAGAGCAACCAGTGCAACTGCGTTCATTCAACACTCCCTAGACGACAACGCCGCCCGAAGGCGGCGTGGTCAGCGTCTTGCCGGGTGGCAGCTTACTTCAGTTGGCTGAGCATCCAGTCGACCGTGGCTTTCACCTGCTCATCGGTCAACGACGGATTGCCGCCGCGCGGAGGCATGACGCCGCCACCGGGACCGGTGTAGCCGTTGATGGCGTGGGTATGCAAGGTGTCCGCGCCTTGGGCGATGCGCGCGCTCCAGGCGGCCTTCTCCAGTTTCGGCGCCTGGGCCACGCCGGCGGTGTGGCAGCCGGTGCACAGGTTGGCGAAGATCACCGAGCCATCGAGCGTGCCGCCGTAGGCGACCTGCCCCTTGGCCGCTTCCGCGGCCGCGCTGGCAGCGGCAGCCTGGGCGGCAGCGCCAGTGGCGCCGGCGAAGACCGCGCCTGCCGGCTTGATGCGCGCCAGGGTCGCCGCTTCGGCCGCCGGATTGGGCTGCGCCGGCTTCAGGCCGTTGATGTACATGCCGAGCAGGATAAGCGCGATGGTAATGCTGACCAGGATGCCGATGACCTGGGAGAAATGCTTGAGGAAAACGAGATCGTGGTTGCGCACAGTCAATCCGGTGCGGGCCGCAGCCCGTAGATACGAAGTCGGGGATTATATCGGCCGGGCCTAGGCGAGCGAAAGGTCGGCCGGCCCGGATCGCTTGACCGGAACACCGAGTTGCGGACTATCGGCGGCATGTCCGCCCCCTGCCACACGTCCTCAAACCGCCGGTCAGAACGGTGAGGGCTGGCTCCGGTCCCTGGACACGCCCCGGGTGCTGATTGGCCTGACTCTGGCCTATTCGCTGAGTTGGGTCGCGCTGCTGTCGATCTCGCACGTGCTCTGGTACCTGCCGGCGGGTTTGCGCCTGGGCGCCCTGTGGCTGGCGCCGACGCGGTCGAGCGGCCGACCGGCCTGTCCGGCATATTTGCCTTCATGTACGGCGATTTCCTCGGCCAGCTGGTGGTGGCGCCGTTGCTGGTCCTGGTCCTGGTCATGCTCAACAACCTGCAGCGCTGCCTGCGCGTGTGGCTGTGGTTCGATGTCGTGGGCGACCAGCGAGTTGCGTCGCAGCCACGAACGCCTGGCCATGCATATCGCATTTGCCAGGCCGCCGTACGCGATGCCAGCCGTAGTCAGTCCATTCGCCGCTTGCTGATCCGCATCGATGTAAGCCCGGGCAACGGGCACCATCTGGCCGTGCGCATCCAGATCGACGTCGAAGCCTCGCCGTTCCTGGAGGTTCCCTTCGAAGTGCATCCACTGCCGACGATCACCGACCGGGTGCTGGCGCAGCAAGGCAGCTACACGGTCGAGGCGCTCCAACCGGGCGTCCGCCACCTCATTCACTTCGAGGAAGACTCGGGCTCCCTGCTCTGAGTTGCGGCATCATGGCCGAATGCCCGCCGCGCCCATAGATTTCCGCCTGTATCACGGCAACGACCTGGAAGTGCTCGCCGGCGTGCTGGCCCGCGAGCTGGCGCGGAGCGTCGACGGCGACGACCTGCTCGCGCCCGACACGATCCTGATTCCGCAACCGGCGATGCGTCGCTGGCTGCAAAAGACCCTGGCCGAACGCCACGGCATCGCCGCCAACCTGCGCTTCCTGGCGCCCGGCGAATTCGTTCGCGAAGCGCTCGACGGCAACGTGCCCGGCGCCGGCGAGGCCAGCGTCGGCGATGCCGCGACCCTGCGCTGGCGGCTGTGGGCCCTGCTCGCCGATGTGGCGCTCATGCGCGAACCGGTGTTCGCCCCGTTGCAGCCGGCGCTGGCCGGCGCCGACGGCTCGCTGGCGGCGTGGGCGCTGGCCGGCGAGCTGGCCGACGCCTTTGAAAAATACCAGGCCTGGCGCCGGGACTGGCTGCGGCGCTGGGACCACGGCGGTGATCGCGGCGATTGGCAGGCGGAACTGTGGCGGCGCGCCACGCGCCATCTGAGCCACCGCGGCAAGCGGCTGGATGCCTACCTGTCGCGCTTCGATGGCGACACCGCGGCGTCGCCGTCGGGCTTGCCCAAGCGCGTATTCGCGTTCGGCTGCCAGAACGTGTCGCCGGATGTGTTGCGGGTGATCGCCTCGAGCGCGCGCGCCGGCACGCTGCACTTTTTCTTCCTGTCGCCGGTGGCCGGCTGGTGGGGCGATCTGCTGGCGGCGCGCGAGCGCCTGCATGCCGATCACGACGGAGTGTTCGACGATCAGGAAAATCCGCTGCTGCGCGCCAACGGCAGCGCCGGCCGCGACTTCGTGCGCACGCTGTTTTCCTTCGAGGTGGCGCACCCCAGCTTCGAGCTGGCGCTGTACGAGCCGCCCGATCCGCAGACGCGCCGCGGCCTGTTGCATCGCCTGCAACGCGATCTGCTGGCGCGCAATCCGCTGCCCGCGCTGGAGGCGCAGGTGGCCCTGCCGCCCTTCGACGCCGTCGCGCGCGAGGATCGCAGCCTGCAGGTGCACGCCTGCCACACCCGCCTGCGCGAAGTGCAGGTGCTGCACGACCAGTTGCGCCGCTTGCTCGAGGAAGACGCGTCGCTGCAGCCGCGCGATATCGCGGTGCTCACTCCGGACATCGATCAGTACGCCGCGCACGTGCACGCGGTGTTCGGCGGCGGCAACCAGCCGCTGCAGCACATTCCGTATGCGCTGAGCGATGGCAGCGCGATTGCCGGGCAGCCCCTGGCCGAAGCCTTCCTGCGCCTGCTGATGTTGCCGGCGTCGCGCTTCACCGCCAATGAAGTGCTCGAGTTGCTGGCAGTGCCGGCGGTGGCGCAACGCCTGCAGCTGGAGGCGGCCGATTTCGAATTGCTGCGCTTCTGGTTGCGCGAGGCCGGCGCCCGATGGGGCCTGGACGCCGCGCATCGCAGCGCGCTCGGGGCGCCGGCCGAAGACGCCTATACCTGGGCCTGGGCGCTGGACCGCTTGCTGCTCGGCCATGCCAGCGGCAGCCGCGACGACATCGCCGGCGTGGCGCCGTGGCCGGAGCTGGAAGGCAGCGCCGTGACCACGCTCGATGCCTTGCTGCAGGGACTGCAGAAGTTGGCGCAGCTGCAACACGCACTGGGTGGGCGCCATGACGCGGCCGAATGGCAAACGCTACTGTCGCAGATGCTGGACAGCTTGTTCGCCGACCGTCCGCTCGATGCCGGCGATCGCCGCGCGCTGGAAGGATTGCGCGCGCAGATCGCGACGTTCGGCCGGCAGACCGCGGCCGCCGCGGTGCCGCAGGCCGTGCCGCTGAGCGTGGTGCAGGCGTGGTTCCGCGCCGCGCTTGGCGACAGCGAAGCACGGCAGCCGTTCCTCAGCGGCGGCGTCACTTTCGGGCGCATGGTGCCGATGCGGCTGGTGCCGTTCAAGGTCATTTGCCTGCTCGGCATGAATGATGGTGACTTTCCCCGGCGCGATCCGATCGGTAGCTTGAATCGCCTGAGCGCCGAAACGGCCACCAGCCAGCGCCGGACTGGCGACCGCTCGATTCGCGACGACGACCGCGGGTTGTTCCTGCAATTGTTCGCCGCCGCCACGCAGACGTTTTATGTCAGTTACCTGGGCCGGGATCCGCGCAGCGGCGAGACGCAGCCGCCCTCGGTGGTGGTGGCCGAACTGCTCGACGTCGCTTCGCGCTACTTCGCCGAGGCGGCGCGGGTGCGCGAGCAGCTGACCGTGGTGCATCCGCTGCAGCCGTTCGCCGCCGAAGCCTTCGGGCGCGACGACCCGCGCCGGATCAGTTACCAGAGCGGCTGGCGCGCCGCCGCCGACGGCGGCCACCGGGCGCGCGTGGCGATGCCGCCGTTTGCGAGCGAACTGCCGGCGCGCGACATGAGCCAGGCGCCGCTGCTCACGCGTGATGCCCTGGTGCGCGCCTTGTGCAATCCGCCGAAATATTTCCTGTCCGAAGGCGTTGGCCTGCGCCTGCCGGAGCGCAGCGAACGGCTGCCCGATGCCGAGCCGTTCGATCGTCGCGACGGCTTGCATCGCTACCAGTTGCTGCAGCGCATGTTCCAGGCCGGCATCGCTGGCGACGCCGGCGATCTGCAGCTGCTGTGCCGTCGTCTGTTGGCGGAGGGCCTGATCGCGCCGGGCGCCTTCGGACTGCAGGAAGTCGCCGCGCTACTCGCCGAACTGACGCCGGCCATCCGCACCTGGCGTGGCTGGGGCATGGATGCCGCGCAAGTGCTTCCGTACCAACTGCAACTCGGTGCGACCGCGTTGTCGGGCGCACTGGCGCCGGTACATGCGTCCGGCCTGCGCCAGTTCAGCGCCAGCCGGGCGCATGGCCGAACCTTGCTCGGCCTGGGCGTGGATGCGTTGATCTGGTCGGCGCTCGGTCAAACACGGCCGATCCAGCGGCTGATCATCGGCGAGCCGCCTGAAGTGATCGCGCCGTTGCCGGCGGCGATTGCGCGCGAGCGGCTGCAACTGCTGGTCGAGATTTTTTCGACGATGCGGCAATCGGCATTGCCGTTCATGCCCAAAGCCGGCTTCGCCTACTTCAAGCATCCTCCTGGCGCCGCCGCGGCGCGGGCGGCGCGCAACGAGTGGACCACGCACACCGGTTTTGGCGAAGGCGAAGACGCTTGGGTGCGGCTGGCCTTGCGCGGCATCGATCCATTCCGGGATGGCGACCCGCGCTCGGCACAGGCCTTCGGGCAACTGGCGAACGCCATTTTCCGAACGCTGCCCGGTGCACCTGAGCTCGAGGAACCGGCCCATGACTGAGCGCGACGACCTCGGCCTGAGCGTGCCGATCCGCGGCGTGCAACTGATCGAGGCCAGTGCCGGCACCGGCAAGACCTTCACGCTGGCTACGCTGTACGCGCGGCTGGTGATCGAGGGCGGATTGCCGGTGTCGTCGATCCTGGCGGTCACCTTCACCGAAGCGGCGACCAAGGAATTGCGCGATCGCCTGCGGGCGCGGCTGGTGCTGGCGCAGCAAGTGCTTGAGTCGACGGACGAGGAAGACGATGACGAACAAACGCGGCTGACCCGCCACCTGGTGCTCGCTGGCATCGCCCGCGAAGGCGCATCCGCGCTGCGTCGGCGCCTGCGCCTGGCCGGCGAGCAGATGGACCTGGCGCCCATCCACACGATCCACGGCTTTTGTCGCCGGGCGCTGGCCGACCACGCGCTGGAAGCAGGACAGCCGCTGCTCGAGCGCGAACTGATCGAGAACGAGGCTGCCTTGCGCCGTGAGCTGGCGCTGGAATTCTGGCGCGAGCATTCGCGCGTCGCCGACAGCGCCGCCATCCTGTGCTCGATCTGGAGCTCGCCCGAGGCGCTGGCCGACAGCCTGCGTGAGTTGCTGGCGCTCGATGTGCTGTTGCCCGCGCCAGCCGTACCCGACGAACGGCCGCAGGCCGCGTTGGTCGCGGCGCGCGTGCGCCTGGCCGCGGCGTTTGCACAGCATGGCGACGAGGCACGCGCCCTGCTGCGTGCCGCCACCGCCGAGCGCAGCGTGCACGGGTCGATCGTCAAGGACACGGCGGTCGATCCGGTGTGGCAAGCGCTGGGCGAATGGTCGGCCGCGCCGCACGCGCGCGATCCGGACACCGACCATCTGGCCGATTACGCGAGCAGTCGATTGCAGGGTCGTGCCAACAAGAACAAACATGCGCCGGCCTCGCCGCTGTTCGACGCCATCGAACAGTGGCATGCGTGCGCGCTGGCGCAGGAACGTGTGGCGCGCGAGGCGCGCATCGCGCTGATCCATGCCGCGCGCCAGTTCGCCCGCCAGCGCCTGGAATCGCTCAAGCGCGAGCGCGGCCTGATCGGCTACGACGACATGATTCGCGGTGTCGCCCACGCGTTGGCCGGGCCCCACGCGGCCGAGTTCGCGCAGCGCGTGCAGGCGCAATATCGGGTCGCGCTGGTCGATGAGTTCCAGGATACCGATGCCCGGCAATGGTCGATTTTCCGGCGCCTGTTTGCCCGCCATGACGCGCGCGCGGCCGAGCCCGATGCGGCGTCCTTGTTTGAAGAAGACGC
>JBAZBG010000085.1:0-552 GCA_041671585.1 Arenimonas sp.
TCTGGCGCGACGGCCAGCACCACCAGCAGGAATACGCCTTCGGCGAGCCCTTGTTTCCGCTGAAGACGGTCGCCCCGTCGAACAAGCGCGGCACCGAGTTGCGCTTCCTGCCCAACGCGGAAATTTTTACCGACGTCGAATTCCATTACGACATCCTGGCCAAGCGCCTGCGCGAACTGAGCTTCCTCAACTCCGGCGTCAAGATCGAATTGATCGACGAGCGCGGCGACGGCAAGCGCGACCTGTTTGAATACGAAGGCGGCATCAAGAGCTTCGTCGAACACCTGGCCGCGCTAAAAACCCCGTTACATCAAACAGTTATCTCCGCTTCCGGGGAGAAGGACGGGATCGTCGTCGACATCGCGCTGCAGTGGACCGACGCCTACCAGGAAACGATGTTCTGTTTTACCAACAACATCCCGCAGAAGGACGGCGGCACCCACCTGATCGGTTTCCGCGCCGCGCTGACGCGCACGCTGAGTAATTACATCGAACAAAACGGCATCGCCAAACAGGCCAAAATCACGCTCTCGGGCGATGACATGCGCGAGG
>JBAZBG010000085.1:562-3027 GCA_041671585.1 Arenimonas sp.
CCTGACCCGGGCTTCAGTTCGCAGACCAAGGAAAAACTGGTTTCCTCCGAAGTGCGGCCGGCCGTGGAGTCAGTGATCGCGGCCAAGCTGGAAGAATTCCTGCAGGAGCGGCCGAACGAGGCGCGGGCCATCGCCGGCAAGATCGTCGACGCCGCGCGTGCGCGCGAAGCCGCGCGCAAGGCGCGCGACCTGACCCGACGCAAGGGCGCACTGGACATCGCCGGCCTGCCCGGCAAGCTGGCCGACTGCCAGGAAAAAGATCCGGCGCTGTCGGAACTGTTCATCGTCGAGGGCGACTCCGCCGGCGGCTCGGCCAAGCAGGGCCGCAACCGCAAGACCCAGGCGATCCTGCCGCTGAAGGGCAAGATCCTCAACGTCGAGCGCGCGCGCTTCGACCGCATGCTCGCTTCCGCCGAAGTGGGCACGCTGATCACCGCGCTCGGCTGCGGCATCGGCAAGGACGAATACAACCCGGACAAACTGCGCTACCACCGCATCATCCTGATGACCGACGCCGACGTCGACGGGTCGCACATCCGCACCTTGCTGCTGACTTTCTTCTATCGGCAGATGCCGGAACTGATCGAGCGCGGCCACATCTATATCGGCTTGCCGCCGCTGTACAAGATCAAGCAGGGCAAGAACGAGATGTACATGAAGGACGATGCCGCGCTCAACGCCTACCTGGTCAGCAACGCGATCGACGGCGCCGAGTTGCGCACGGCGGATGGCGCGCCGCCGCTGCTTGGTGCGGCACTGGAAAAACTGCTGCTGGAAGTGGTCGCCGCCAACGATGTCATCGCGCGGCACGCGTATCGCGTCGATCGCGCGGTGCTGGAATCCCTGCTCGAGGCGCGGCCCTTGCAGGCCGACGATTTCCTGGACCCGTCGCGTTTGCGCGACTGGACCGCGACCCTCGAAGCCCGGCTCAACAACGTCGGTCTCGGCCGTCCGCAATACAGCCTGCGCATCCAGTCCGCGCATGAAGGGCAGGGCGGCGCCTTGCTGATCGAAAAGCGGCACCACGGGCTGAGCAGCATCCAGGTCCTTGCCGTGAATCAACTGCTGCACGGCGAGCTGCGGCAGATCAATGAAATCGCCGCGCAGTTGCATGGCTTGCTGCAACCCGGCGCCAGCGTGTCGCGCGGCGGCAAGAGCCAGGCCGTGTCGAGTTTCCGCGAAGCGCAGGAATGGTTGCTCGAAGAAGCCAAGAAGGGCCGCGCGATCCAGCGCTTCAAGGGCCTGGGCGAAATGAATCCGGAGCAATTGTGGGACACCACGGTCAATCCGGACACCCGACGCCTGCTCAAGGTGCGGATCGAGGATGCGGTCGCCGCGGACCAGATTTTTTCAACCTTGATGGGCGACGTGGTTGAGCCGCGGCGGGAATTCATCGAGGAAAATGCCTTGCGCGTCGGCAACCTCGACGTCTGAGCCTTGCGGCCCCGGCCCGCCCGCCTGGGCCGCCCGTTTCTAGCCGTTGACGCGCCGTTAAGGCGCGTTGCCCTACAAGAACGCTAGCGTCGGCGACTACCGAAGGCCGAAGGCCGGACGCCGCCGCACCCACACACCCTGTGCCCGCCCGGGGCCCTCGTCTTGAGACCGGGCGGCATCCCCCGTACCCTTGGTGCCCCCAAGCACCCAAGCCAACATCGCCACGGAGAGTCATCATGAAGAAGGTTTCCTTGCTGCCAGCCGCCCTGGCTCTCGTCTTGCTGCCGATGTCGGTTGCCCTGGTCCAGGCTCAGGCTCCCAGCCGCGTACCCAGGGGATCGAGCGAAAGCACGGAGCCCCAGACCAGCAAGCAGAAGAAGGCGGCTGCCGCGGCAGCGGCGGCGGCGGCGGCAAAGGAAGTTCCGCTGTTCCCGATGGCCACGCGCGAATCGCCTGCGCAAATCGGTTCGCCGGCGGTAAGCAAAGAAGTGGCCGCCCTGTTTGCCCTGAAGGACGCGAACACGCCCGAAGACGAGTTGATCGCCAAGGCCGATGCCATCATCGCCAACCCGAAGGCGATGCCCTTCGACAAATCCGCCGCCAGCTACATCGCCGCCTATGCCTGGCAGGCCAAGGACACAGACAGCTATACCAATGCCATCAAATACATTGAAGGCGCCATCACCAACAACGGTTTGAGCAACAACACGCACTACCAGCTGATGTTGCAGTTGGCGCAGATGTTGCAGTCCGAAGAAAAATACGCCGAAGCCCTGGTCTATGCGGACCGCTTCCTGGCCGAGACCAAGTCCGACGATCAACGAGCGTACACAGTCAAGGCGCAGGTCATGCTGGCGACCGATAAGCCAGAGGCGGCCGCGACCGCGCTGGAACAGCTGCTGGTGAAGAAACCCAACGACAAGAAGCTGATGTGGAACCTGGTCAGCGTGTACTCGCAGGCGGGCAACGACGCCAAGGCCGGGCAGATGTTCGACAAGATCCGCAGCGCCGGGCTGCTCACCGAGAACAAA
>JBAZBG010000085.1:3127-7773 GCA_041671585.1 Arenimonas sp.
GAAGAAACCCAACGACAAGAAGCTGATGTGGAACCTGGTCAGCGTGTACTCGCAGGCGGGCAACGACGCCAAGGCCGGGCAGATGTTCGACAAGATCCGCAGCGCCGGGCTGCTCACCGAGAACAAAGACTACGACATGGCGTTCCGGCTGCTGGCCAATATCGAAGGCCGCGACAAGGATGCCATGGCGGTCATCGACGAGGGCTTCAAGAAGGGCATCCTGGTGCCCACCGCCGATGTGTATTCATTCCAGGGCCTGAATTACTACCAGGACGAGAAATTTGCGCAGGCCATCGAGGCCTGGTCCAAGGGCGCGCCGCTGGCCAAGAACGGGGAGTTGTACTTGAACGTGGCCAAGCTCCAGGTGGAGCAGTCGCGTTGGGCCGACGCCAAGGCCGCCGCGAAAAGCGCCATGGACAAGGGCGTGAAGCGGACCGGCGACGCCTGGCAGGTCATCGCCCGCGCCGAGACCGGCTTGGGTAACAAGGCGGCGGCCAAGTCGGCAACGCTTGAGGCCGCGAAATACCCGGAAACTAAGAAGTGGGCGGAAACGGCACTGCGTCAAACTTCCGGAAAGTGACCAGTTGGTAATGCCCGCACCTTCGTATAAGCTAATACGTTCCCGCCGCAGGAATGTGGCGGGTCGTTGCGTCTGAGCGCCGCGAGAACAATGATCGAGCCGCCACCCGAATGACGGATATACACACCAAGTACGAGACTCCCCGGCAAACGCTGAGCTGGCCGCGAATTGCGGGCACGGCGTTTGCCATTGCATTGCACGTCGCGGTGTTCATGACCCTGATGGCGCCGGTGACCAGCCAGCAGAAGGCCGACGTGGACGAAGAAGTGACGCTGGTCAACTTCATCGAACCACCACCGCCGCCACCGCCACCGCCACCGCCGCCGCCGGAACCGCCGAAGACCATCACCCGGGTCGTCGAGGTGCCGCAGCCGACCCTGTCGCCGCCGCCGCCGGAAGAGCCGCCGATCGTGTACGACACGCCGAGCCCGGTTGCCGTGCAGGCGCCGCCGCCGGCCCCGCCGTCGCCGCCGGCCCCGCCGGCCGATTTCGAAGGCACGGTCGATCCGACCGGCCGCGCCCTGAACCCGCCGAAGTATCCGCAGGCGGAAATGAGCCGCGGCGTCACCGGCACTACGATTCTCATGCTTACCTATGATGTCAACGGCACGGTCATTGACGTCCAGGTAGACAAATCCAGCGGCAACCGAAATCTGGATCGCGCCGCTGTTACCGCGGCGCGTCGCTGGAAGATCAATCCAGGAACCCGTGGTGGCGTACGCGTGGCCGGCAAGGCGAGAGTCCCGGTCGAATTCACCCTTTAACGACTAACACTAGAAGGTCATATTTATGCTGCAGGACATCCTCATTACCGCTGCCGCTGCCGCCCCGGCCGCTTCATCGGCCGCCTCCAACGCCGAATCCCTGCAGAAACTGGGCTTCAGCCACATGATCCAGAACCTGGATCCGATCAGCGCAGGCGTGCTGGTCGTGCTGGTGGTCATGTCGACCGGCGCCTGGTGGTACACCATCGTCAATCTGATCAAGAACACGGTCATCCGCACCCGCGCCGACCGCGTCATCCGCACGTTCTGGGAAACCGCGAACGCGCAGGACGCGATCCGCTTCATGGAAGAGCAGAAGCCGACCGAGCCGTTCTCCAAGATCGCCCTCGATTGCGCACAGGCCGCCGCCCATCACCAGCGTCATGAAGGCAGCCGCCTGGTCGAGGCGCTCAACCGCTCCGAGTTCATCGATCGCGCCCTGCGCCAGGCCGTGACGCGCGAAAGCGCCAACATGGAAAACGGCCTGACCTGGCTCGCCACCGTCGGCGCCACCGCGCCGTTCGTCGGCCTGCTCGGCACCGTCTGGGGCATCTACCACGCCCTGCTCAACATCGGCGAAAGCGGCAGCTCCTCGATCGACGCCGTCGCCGGCCCGGTCGGCGAAGCCCTGATCATGACCGCCATCGGCCTCGGCGTTGCGATCCCGGCGGTGCTGGCGTACAACTATTTCGTGCGCGTCAACCGCGATACCTACGCCAAGTTCGACACCTTCGCCCACGACCTGCACGACTTCTTCGCCACCGGCTCCCGCGTTGGCGAGATCAAGCGCTAAGTCCCGGCCTACGAGGTAACGAGCCATGGCTTTCAGTTCGAACTCTTCCGGTGGCCCGATGGCCGACATCAACGTCACGCCCCTCGTGGACGTGATGCTGGTGTTGCTGATCATCTTCATGATCACTGCGCCGTTGATGACGCACAAAGTGGTGGTCAAGCTGCCCGAGGCCACCCTGGCCAGCAAGCCGGAAATGAAGGTGCCGCCGGTAACCTTGGCGATCAAGGCCACTGGCGAAAAATTCTGGAACGACGAGCCGGTCAACGCGTCCAAGCTGGACCAGTACATGGCCATCATCATCCAGAAGGACCCGCAGCCGCAGGTCAACGTCCGCGCCGATGCCAACACCAAGTACGGCATCATCAACGACGCCGTGCAGACGCTGCGCAAAGCCGGTGTTCGCAAGGTCGGTTTCGTCTCCGGCCCTGAACACGCCAGCAACTGAGGAAGCAGAACGCAATGGCCTTTACTTCCAATACCGGTGGCCCGATGGCCGACATGAACGTCACGCCGCTGGTCGACGTGATGCTGGTGCTGCTGATCATTTTCATGGTCACCGTGCCGCCGCTGTCCTACCCGATCCAGGTTGATTTGCCGCAGCCGAACCGCAATCCGCCGCCGCCGGGTAATCCGCCGGAGCCGATCCGCATCTACATCGACGCCGGCGGTTCGGTCAGCTGGAATGGCAGCCCGACGCCGTTGAGCACGCTGGCCGCACAGTTCGAAGTGGAAGGCGCGCGTGGTGTCACGCCCGCCGGCACCATCGACGCCTCCAAGCAGCCGACGGTCGAGATCGAAACCGACCACGATGCCGAGTACGACATCCTGGCCAAAGTGCTGTCGCGCGCCAAGAACGCCGACCTGGTCAAGATCAGTTTCGTCGACAGCGGCCCCGTGGCGCAGTAGTTCGCGCCGTGGCCCAAGAACGATGCCGCCTTCGGGCGGCATTTTTTTTGCCCGGCCGGCGCCGGCGTGGTGCTAGGATCGGCTAAGCGTCCGACGCGAACGCTACCCAGGATAAGGAGAACGGCATGGCCTTTACTTCCAGTTCCGGCGGCACGATGGTCGATATGAATGTCACTCCCCTGGTCGACGTGATGCTGGTGCTGTTGATCATCTTCATGGTCACCGTGCCTTCGCTGTCGCATTCCATTGCGATCGACTTGCCGCAGGGCGCGCCGCCGATATCGAAGACGGTGCCGCCCGAGCCGATCCGCATCCACATCGACGCCAGCGGCACGGTGCGCTGGAATGGCAGTCCGACGCCGCTGAGCAGTCTGCAGGCGCAGTTCGACGTGGAAGGGGCGCGCGGGATGACGGCCGGTCCGGCCTTCGATGCCGGCAAGCAGCCGACCATCGAGATCGAAACCGATCCCGACGCCGAGTACCAGGCGCTGGCGCAGGTCCTGGCACGGGCCCGGAACGCCAACCTGGTCAAGATCGACTTCGTCCACGCCGCGCCGACGCCCTAGGCGCGGCCCCGGCGTCAGCGGCTTGCGGCAAGAATCCGCAGGTAAGCACGCACGGTCTCGCTGAGGCCGGCGTGCAGCGCTTCGCCGATCAGCGCGTGACCGATCGAAACCTCCTGGACACCGGGAACCCCGTGCAGGAACGCCGCCAGATTGGCCTGGCTCAGGTCATGCCCGGCGTTGACGCCGAGCCCGAGCGCGTGGGCGGCTTCGGCGGTCTGTGCGCACAGTGCCAGGTCCGGTCCGGCATCGCCAGCGGCGAAGGCTTCGGCGAACGGACCGGTGTAGAGCTCGATGCGCTCTGCGCCGATGCTCGCGGCGAGGTCGAGATCGGCGGCGCCCGCATCCATGAACAAGGACACCCGCGCGCCGCGCGACTTGAACTCGGCGATCAGCGGGCGCAACGCGGCGCTGTCGCGGCGCAGGTCGAAGCCGTGGTCGGAGGTCAGCTGGCCGTCGCCATCGGGCACCAGCGTGACCTGCTGCGGACGTGCGGCCTCGACCAGGGCCAGCAGGCCCGGGTACGGTCCCCGCGCCGGGGCAAAAGGGTTGCCTTCGATATTCAATTCGACGCGGCCGCGAGTGAGCTGCGCCAGCGCGAAGACGTCGTCGGGCCGGATATGGCGAAGGTCCGGACGCGGATGCACCGTGATTCCGGCGCAGCCGGCCGCGATCACCGCCCGGGCGGCCGCCAGCACGCTGGGCTCGTTGCCGCCGCGGGAGTTGCGCAGCACCGCCACTTTGTTCACATTGACGCTAAGCACGGTCATGGGGAGTGACTTCACTTGAAGGGAATTGCGACGAGTCCCAGCGCATCTTTCGCCTGCGAGATGAGCTCCCGCGCACAGTACCAAGTCCGCGCTGTGACGCATACTGGGCGGATGTCCGGATCTTTTTTTTCGCGCCTGCTGGTGCTGTTCCTGCTGGCTTTGCTGCCGCTCGTCGCGCAAGCGGAGACGCTGCGCGGCACGCCCTTGCTGCGCCGCTATCTTCCCGAGGATTACAACGCCACTCCCCAGCACTGGTCGATCGCCACGGAC
>JBAZBG010000086.1:0-7710 GCA_041671585.1 Arenimonas sp.
AGCGTGCGGTACGGCCCCCACTTTTCCCCGCGCAGGACCAGCTCTTTCGGCTTCGGCATTTCTTCGAGCTTGTCGAGCATTTGCGCGCCCTTGCGCACGCCCAGGTCGTCGACGGGAAGGATGTCGGGACGGCCCAGGCGAAACATCAACATCATCTCCACGGTCCAGCGGCCAATGCCGCGCACGGCCGTCAGGCGTTCGATGATCTCGTCGTGATGCAGCGACAGCAGTTCGCGCGACGACGGCACTTCGCCGCGCTCGGCGCGCAAGGCAAGGTCGCGCAAGGCCAGGGTCTTGTTTCCGGAAACGCCGCAAGCACGCAGCGTCGGATCATCGATACGCGCCAACGCTTCCGGCGTCAGCTTCTTGCCGCCCACCGCCGTCTCGACGCGGCCAACGATGGTTGCCGCGGCCTTGCCCGACAGCTGCTGGTAGAGAATCGATCGCGCCAGCGAATCGACGGTGTCGAATGGCCGACGCCAGCCTGCGGTGTCGAGCGGACCGATGCGCTCCATCCAACGGCCGAGCTTGCGGTCGCGCTTGGCCAGGTGCGCGATGGCCAGGTCGACGTCAAAACCGCGCGGGTACTTTGCCATGGCCACTCTCAGGGTTTTCGCCAGTAGTCGGCTGCCGCCAGCAGCCAGCCGAGGATCAGCAGACTGCCACCGATCGGCACCGCCCGCGTGCTGGTGGAAAAAAATCCCGCCGCCGCCAGGCTACCGCTGAACAAGACGATGCCACCGAGCAGGAACAGCTTGCCGATGCCGGCGAGCGTCGATGTGCGCGCCGCCATGACGATCAGCGCCAGGCCATGGGCGAAGGCGAACAAGGCGGCCAGCGCGAAACGATGCTGGTCCTGCGCGGAGGCGGCGTGACTGGCGTAGGCGCCAAGCGCAACCGACAAACTGCAGATGGCCGCGCCAACCGCGGGCAGGCGTTGCAGTCTCACGGGCTGGGCGCTCCGGCAAGAATTTCCTCGCGGCTGAGCATCAGAACAGTCTCGACATTGGTGGGCATCAGGAATCGCCGCGCGTGAAAGCGCTGGTTCAATTCGGCAACGCGTTCAGGCACGGGCTTGGGTTCCGAATCCGATTTCGAACCCGGCGCCGCCAGCTGCCGTGCCCATTCGCCGGCACGCGCTTCATCGGTGGACGCCGCCAGCCGCACCCACAACTGTTCGCCAGCGTGCCAGGCCTGGATCGTCAACCGCAGCCCGTCCACCGTGGTGAATTGCAGCTCGCGTTCGGCCGCCTGTTTGCCATCGTCAACGGCCAGGTCCTCGAGTCGAAGTTGATCGAGTACGCCCGCCAGCGCGTCGCCCTGCTGCGAGTCGCCCATCGCCGCCGATGGCGCGTCATCGAGCCGGAAGCGGTCGTCGCGGTGACTGAGAGCGAATGGTTTTCCCGGCGGCGTCGGCCTGACCCGCACCCCGGCAATGCGCGCGAGCGGCAGGTCGACCAGCCTGCGATCGAGCCAGGCAGCCGGATCGCGATCGAAGGTGACCGGCAGGTCGGTCAGCCATGCCTGGGCCTGGCCGTCGATGCGCACGTAATTGCTGTCGAACTTCGTGTGCTCGTGCCCGATCAGCAGGCGCGATGAATTGCCTTGTCCGGAGAGTGTGAGTTCACTGCCGGTGGCGGCTTCATCGGTGATCGGCTCGACGCCGATCCTTGCGTACAACTCGGGATTGGAGGTCTTGGCTTCGGCAAGACGCGCCTGCGAGAGTACGAAGAGGTATTGGCTGATACGACCTGCGTCGGCCGGCCAGTCCGTGCGCTCGGCGACTCGCCAGACCTTTTCCTTCCTGCGCAGCGTCACCAAAGTTGCATTGCCGGCGCCGCGCAACTGCAGCGTGTCAAGCTGGTCCTGGCGTTCGGCCAGCGTGGGAAACACCGACGCCTTTTCGTCAACCGGCGCCGCGTTGCGCTTGCAGCCGCCAGCCGTGGCCAGCACCGCCAGCAACGGCAGCGTCCAGGCGACTCGCCGGCTCATGGCGAACATGGGTCAGCGAACCGCATCCCGGCGTTGCCGACGCCGGCGCCAGGCGATGAAGATCGCGGCCAGCACCACCAGCGCAGGCATGGCCAGGATATTGACCAGTTTCAACCGCGAACCGATGGCCTGGATGTCCGCATTCAACTGGTGCTGCACCTCGCGCAATTCCTTGCGCGTGCGCAGCTTCTGTTGCTGGAACTGCAACAGTTGCGCCTGTTGTTCGCGGCTGAGCGTCGGCGTCTGCCCGTCGGCGGTAATCGGCTGCAGCCGGGACAACTTTTGTTCCAGTTCGTCGAGTTGCTGCTGCAACTGTTTTTCCTTGGCCTGGTAACGAGCATCGGCCGCACGGCGCACCACGTCGATGCGCTCGAATGGTCGATTCGACGTCGGCCGCGTCCGCAGCTCGATCAGGTCGTTGTTGCCGATCAGGTTGTCGACGGCGTTATAGACGAAATCGGCGTTGTTGGCGAACGGATTGAGGATCTGTTGGCCGAGAAAATCCCGCGCTTGCACCCACAGGCGATCGCTCAACAAGTCGGTGTCGGCGACGACCACGATGTTCACCGGCTGCAGACTCGCTGGCAGGTGGCCGGCGCCGCCGCGTTCGGGGAACGCGCTCTTGAGCGCACCGGTCAGTCGTCCCGCCAGCACGTAGGGCCCGCTGCCATCGGCCTTGAACGAGTCGCGCAGGGACGCCGGATCGATGCTGGCGCTGCGCACAGTCTCCGAAGCCGTCATCATCACGTTCGATGAACTTTGCATCAGCGCTTCCAACTTCAGCGTCGAACCCGGCTGCAAGCTCAGCGCGCCGGCACTGGAAAGGTTCACCGTTTCCAGGTCTGCGGTAATCACATCGTCCTGATTCATCGAGTCGCCGTGCAGGCCCAGGATCGCCAGGTGCGCGACCGGCGGCCGCGTGGGATCTGGCTGCACCTGCAATGCGTTCTGCCCGTCCAGCACGACTTTCGACGGGTCGTACCCCAGACCCCAGGCCTTGAACAGGATCGGCAGGTCGGACGAACGGGACGAGGCGGTCTGGTTGGGATCGATCAGGTTTCCCGCAGGATCCGATTCCGCGTCCGGGTCGACAAAGACCAGCAAGTGACCGCCCCTGAGCACGAACTGGTCGATCGCGTATTGCGTGTCGGCCGACAAGGTTTTCGGGTGCACGAGCATAAGCAGGTTTACATCCGCGCCGATCGAGCTTGGATCGGCCTGCAGGCGACGGATCTCGAAAAACTCCGCGAGTTGCCGATCCATGACCCAGCCCGGTTGCGGCTGGCCGCTGATCGGATCGATCCCGGGGCCGATTGGCAGGTCGCTGAGCACGGCCAGTACCGGCTTGCTGGCCACGCTCAGGCCCGACACCAGCTTGGCGATGTCGTATTCCAGGAACGCTTCCTTGGCCGGCTGGATGAACGGCATCACCGACTCGCCATCGGTAGTGTTGCTGCCGACCAAGCCGAAATACAGCGTGTCGCCCGAGTCTCCCAGCGGCACACCCTGCAGGCCGTAGCTCGCCGCCTTGTCCTCGGCATCGGAGAACGGCTCCGGGTCGACCACCTGCAAGCTCACCTTGCCGTTCGAACGGGCGGCGACTTCTTCCAGCAATTCGCGAACGCGTTGCGCAAATACGCGAAACTGTGGCTGCGCCTGCGCCGCCTTTTCCGAGTAGAACAACTCAAGTTTGATCGGTTCCGGAACGCGGGCGAGAATCCGTACCGTTCCCGGCGACAGGGTGTACTGACGATGCTCGGTCAGGTCCAGGCGCGCGCCACGGAACATCAGCGACGACAGCGCCACCAGCGCAATGAAAACCAGCGCCAGCGCCGGCAGCGCGAGAAACGAAGCACGACGGCCCCAGCGCTTCATCTAGAACTTACCTCGCGTCATCCGAATTCCTTCCGTAATCCCGCCCGGCCTCATGGCCGCGGCGGCGCATTCAATCCGCTTTCTTGATCTCGATCACCAGCACCGTCGCGAACAACCAGGCGGCGATCGCGAACAGGAAATACAGCACATCGCGCAGGTCCAGGACGCCGCGCGTCACGGCCTGAAAATGAGTCAGGAAGCTCATGCCGCTGACGGCATCCACGACCGGCTGCGGAGCGATGGCGCGCAAGGGATCCAGCGCCAGTGGAAAACCGGCAAGCAGGAACAGCAGGCAAACCAGCACGGTGAGGATGAACGCCACCACCTGGCTGCGCGTCAGCGCCGAAAGGCAACTGCCGACCGCCAGGTACGCGCCGGCCATCAACAGGCTGCCCAGGTAACTGGCGAGGATCACGCCGTTGTCCGGATTGCCGAGCCAATTGACGGTAATCCAGATCGGGAAACTCAGGCTCAACGCCAGGCCGACGAACGCCCAGGCCGCGAAGAATTTCCCCAGCACGGCCTGCCACAACGTCACCGGCTGCGTAAGCAACAATTCCAGCGTACCGGACTTGCGTTCCTCGGCCCACAATCCCATGGCCACCGCGGGCACCAGCAACAGGTACAACCAGGGATGGAAGCGGAAGAATACCTGCAGGTCGGCCTGTCCGGTCTCGTAGAAAGCGCCGAGGTAGAAGGTAAATGCGCCAGCCAACAGCAGGAAGATGACGATGAACACTGCAGCCAGGGGCGTGGCGAAATAGCTGGCGAACTCGCGGCGGAAAATGCTCAGGATTGCGCTCATGTCGAGACGCCCCCGGCGGTTATGCGACGGAACACTTCATCGAGCCGGCCGTGCTCCAGGCGCAAACCGGTGAAGGCGACGTTGCGCTGTCGCAGTCGCTCGGCCACCGCGTCGGACAATCGGGCTTGCCCTTGCGGAAATACGTACAGGCGCGATTCGCGCTCGTCCTGGTCGAAACCGCTGACGCCCGGCATGCCGTCCAGCGCAGCGCGCGCGGCAATGCTGTCGGCCGGTTGCAGCGAAACGGCGTTGTGGTAACGCGAGCGCGCCAGCAAACCTGCGGGCGTGTCGTCGGCCAGGATCTTCCCGCGCGCGATGATGATGGCCCGGGTACACACCGCTTCGACTTCTTCCAGGATATGCGTGGACAGCAACAGCGTGCGTTCCTTCGCCAATTCCGCGATCAGGCCGCGCACCTCATGCTTCTGGTTGGGGTCCAGTCCGTCGGTCGGCTCATCCAGGATCAGGGCCGCCGGGTCGTGCAGGATCGCCACGGCCAGGCCGACACGGCGACGGAAGCCCTTCGACAGCGTGTCGATGGATTGGTTGAGGACCGATTCGAGCGCCAGGCGCGATACCACGAAGTCGAGGCGGCGGCGCCGTGGATCGCCGCGCAGCTTCCTGAGGTCGGCGATGAAATTGAGCAGGCTGCGCGGCGTCATCTCGCCGTAGGACGGTGCGCCTTCGGGCAGGTAACCCAGGCAGCGTCTCGCCGCCATGGCATCGTCCCTGACGTCATGACCGCAAACGCGCGCGCTGCCCTCGCTGGGAACCAGGAAGCCGGCGATGATCTTCATCGTGGTGGATTTGCCGGCGCCATTCGGGCCGAGGAAGCCCAGCACCTCGCCGGGCTCGACCCTGAAACTGATGCCGTCGACGGCCGTCAGCCTTGCGTAACGCTTGCTCAGTCCAGTCGCTTCGATCATCGGAGCCCCGGGGGGTGGTTCGTTCGATGGCCGTGCATCCATGCACGCCCCAAATGAGAAGGCGGGCACCAGGCCCGCCCTCTTTTTCGTCGTTTACTTCAGCGGCCAGTACACGTTGAACTGGGCGTCCTCGTTGAGCATCGTCGAGATGCCGCCGAGGTATTCCTCATACGGACGATCCTGCGTGTCGTGGCCATGGGTCATGGCCCAGGCGCGAAGCATTTCGCGCGCCCGCGGCAGACCCGGCGCCGGGCCGGTGTAGGTGGTCGTTGCGACTTTGCGCGCCGGGATCTGCTCGTAGCTGACCGGCCCTTCCATATTCAGGGACATCTTTTCGCCAGCAGCAACAACCGGCTCCGGCGCGGCAAGCTCGGCGGCGGCTTCCGGATCGGCGGACGCGTCGGCGGCAGGCGCGGCCACACTCTCGCCGCCACTCGCCTTGCGCACCGGCTGCACC
This sequence comes from Arenimonas sp., assembly GCA_041671585.1. Taxonomy (GTDB): domain Bacteria; phylum Pseudomonadota; class Gammaproteobacteria; order Xanthomonadales; family Xanthomonadaceae; genus Arenimonas. Next base: position 6,056 of record JBAZBG010000086.1, read on the forward strand.
ACGTCGAACGCGTAGGCATTGCTGGTGAACTCGTTGGTGACGATGCGCAGCGGACCGTTGGCCACCAGGCCGTTGGCCGCCATCACCTTCTTGATCCAGCTGACCTGGTTGTCCATCGCGACGGCGATTTCTTCATTGCTGTTCTTGGCTGACGTGCTGACCAGCAGTACGTCCTGCATCGGCAGCTCGACGATCTTGAACTCGCCCTGATGCTGCGAGTAATCGAACTTCGGAATCGTCGCCAGCAGGGCGCTGAACTTGTCCAGGCCACGCTTGACGTCGTCGCCGATGTTGCGGCTGACGTACATGCCGGCGTATCGGCCGATCAGGTCCCAGCCATAGTTGACCCGGTATTCCTGGGTGATCTTGATGTTCTGGTTACGCTGGCCGGTGCGTTCGAGCTTGATCGTCATCGTCTTGTCCGCGCCCCGCGTGGGACCGATCAGCTTGTACCTGATCCTCTCGCCCGGAACGCTCTCGACGATTTCCCAGGACCCGTTGCCGATGACCTTGTCTCGCGACTGGAAGCTGAACTTGGCGCCCACGCCCATGGCCGGGCCGGAAATTTCAGAGGTGGCGTTCTTGTCGTAACGCAGCAACGGATTCCAGTCCTTGAACCGACTGAAACCGTTGAACAGGTCGTTCACGGTCGCCATCGGACGGTTGGTTTCGATGCTGTAGGTGTAGAAACGCTTGGACGGCAGGAACAGGCCGATCACCACGAAAAGAACAACTACGATCAGCAGGGAAATCAGGAATTCGACAAAACGGGTCATTCGGCGGCTCTCCAGGCACGGCCCTCAACCGGGGAAGGCTTCGCCCGGCCGCAGGAACGGAAGAGGATAGCAGGTCAAACCGGCGACCGGCAGGGGCCCGGCGCCTTTGAGACGGCCCGCACACTCAGCCCAATCAGACCAGCTTGAGCTCGAACGCTTTCAGGACCGCCCGGGTACGGTCGCGCACGCCCAGCTTGGACAGAATGTTGGACACATGGTTTTTCACCGTGCCCTCGGCCACGCCCAGGGAATTGGCGATCTCCTTGTTGGAGAACCCACCGGCCATCAGGCGCAGGATTTCGGTCTCCCGGTCGGTCAGCGGGTCCGGTTGCTCCAGACTGACGAAGGCGTTGTGCAGCCCTTCCAGTCCGGACAACAGCCGTTGGGTCACCGCCGGCTGCACCAGCGAGCCGCCCTCGGCCACGGTCTGGATCGCCGAGACCAGCTGGTCCAGGGTGACGTCCTTGAGCAGGTAGCCACGGGCGCCGGCCTTGATACCGGCGAGCACCAACTGGTCGTCGTCAAAGGTGGTCAGGATGATCGTCGGCGGCAGTTGACCCAGCGCAGCCAGCGCCTGCAGGGCTTCCAGACCGGACATGATCGGCATGCGCATGTCCATCAGCACCACATCGGGCTTGACCTGCGGAATCATTTCCACGGCCTGGCGACCGTCGGCCGCCTCGGCCACGACCTCGATGTTTTCGGCCAGTTCGAGCAGGGAACGCACGCCTTGGCGCACCAGGGTTTGATCGTCGACCAGACAGACTCGGATCATGGGGCCGCCTCCAGCGGTATGCGCACATCGAGGGCGAAACCTTGCCCGGGTGCAGTGATGATATCGAGTTGGCCGCCATAAGCGGAAAGCCGCTCGCGCATGCC
>JBAZBG010000087.1:0-7684 GCA_041671585.1 Arenimonas sp.
GATGTTCGTGGAGGTCGATGGCTTCATCGACTTGCCGAGCATCAGCGAACTGCCAGCATGGGCCGGCGCCGGCGAACCTGCCGCCGCCGAACGCGCCGCGCACGAGGAAGTCGCCGCGCACGAGGAAGTCGCCGCGCACGAAGAAGTCGCCGCGCACGAGGAAGTCGCCGCGCACGAAGAAGAAGTCGCCGCGCACGAGGAACCCGCGGCAGCCGAAGAACCCGCTGCCGCCGAAGCTGTCGAACAGGCGCCGGAGTTCGAGGTCGCCGAGCCCGCGATGGCCGAGGTGTCACCGCCGGCTGTCGAGGAAGTCGAGGAAGTCGAGCCGGAAGCGGCGCTGATCGAAGACGAGCTCGAAGAAGAAGAGACCTTTGCCGACGAAGAGGAACCGGTGGTCGAGGCGGCATTCGAAGCTGCGCCCGTCCATGCGGCCCGGCCGGCCGTGCCGACGGCACTGGATCCTGCCGATCCGGAAACCGATCTGGATGTCAGTGACCTCGACACCGAATTGCTTGACCTGTTCCTGGAGGAATCCAACGACATCCTGGATCATTCCGACGGCATGCTGGCGCGGCTACGCGACCACATTGACGACCGCGATTCGATCATCAACCTGCAACGAGACCTGCATACGCTGAAGGGCGGCGCGCGCATGGCCGGCATTTACGCGGTCGGCGAATTGGGCCACGCCATGGAGTCGCTGCTCGAGTCGGTTGCCGAAGGCCGGCAGAAGCTCGACGCAACCGGCGTCGTGGTCCTGGAACGTGGATTCGACCGATTGCACGGCATGGTGGCGCGCATCGGCGCGCGCAAGTCGATAGCGCTGCCGTCCGGGCTTATCGCGCAAGTCGAAGCGTTGTCGGAAGGCAAGTCGGTCAGTGAGGCTGGCGTCGGCGAAGCGGCGGCCGTGGCGACGCCACGCGCCGGTGCGGCCGAAGCGCCCGTGCTTAATCCGCTATCGGCTCCGGTCGAAGAGATGGCCGCGGACGACGAGTTGTCCGGCGTGCGTGCACCGCAGGAGCAAGTGCGAATCCGCGCCGACCTGCTCGATCGCCTGGTGAATTACGCTGGTGAGGTCGCCATCTACCGCGCGCGACTTGAACAGCAGTTGGGCGCGTTCCGAGCCAACCTCGGCGAACTGGATCAGACCACGACCCGCCTGCGCGAGCAGCTGCGTCGTCTGGACATCGAAACCGAAGCGCAGATCGTCGCCCGCTACCAACGCGAAGGCGAAGATGCCGATGAACGTTTCGATCCGCTCGAGCTGGACCGGTTTACCAACCAGCAACAGCTGACCCGCGGTCTGAACGAGTCGGCCAACGACCTGGTCAACTTGCAAGGCGTGCTGGATGAATTGACCCGCCAGTACGAAACGCTGCTGCTGCAGCAGTCGCGAGTCAGTTCGGACCTGCAGGAAGGCCTCATGCGCACGCGCATGGTGCCGTTCGACGCACTGGTTCCGCGCCTGCGCCGCGTCCTGCGCCAGGCTGCGATCGATACCGGCAAGCAGGTGCAGCTCAAGGTCGATGGCGCCTCCGGCGAAATGGATCGCAACGTCCTGGATCGCATGACCGCGCCGCTCGAACACATGCTGCGCAACGCAATGGCGCACGGTCTGGAGCTTCCCGAGGAACGCCGCAAAGCACGCAAGCCCGAAGAAGGCACGGTGCGCATCGCGGTGCAGCGCGAAGGGTCTGAAGTCGTGCTCAAGGTCACCGACGATGGTCGCGGCCTCGACAAGAAAGCCATTCGCGCCAAGGCGCAGGAGCGCGGCCTGATCAAGGCCGACGCCGAGCTTTCGGACGAGGCTTTGTATGCCTTGATCCTGGAGAGCGGATTCTCCACCGCCGAGACCGTCAGCCGGCTGTCCGGCCGCGGTGTCGGCATGGATGTCGTCTACAGCGAAATCCGCCAGCTCGGCGGCACCCTGCAGATCAAGTCCGAACAAGGCAAGGGCAGCGAGTTCATCATCCGCCTGCCGTTCACGCTGGCCGTCACCCAGGCGGTGTTCGTCAAGATCGGCGACACCAACTTCGCCGTGCCCATTGCCTCGGTGCGCGGCGTCGGCCGCATTGCCCGTGCCGAACTCGAGAAACAACTGGCCAGCGAGAATCCGGTCTTCAACTATGCCGGTGAGGATTACCTCATCCATGACCTCGGCGTCCTGATCGGCCATGCGCCGGCCAAGGCGCAGGACAGCTTGCAGATGCCCCTCCTGCTGGCGCGTTCCGGCGATCTGCGCACGGCGATTTCCATCGACCAGGTGTTGGGCAGCCGGGAAATCGTGGTCAAGCCGGTCGGCCCGCAAGTCAATTCGGTGCCGGGTATTTTCGGCGCGACCATCATGGGCGACGGTCGCGTCGTCGTGATCCTCGATGTCGCACCGCTGGTTCGCCGGCACATGGCTGTCGTCCGCGAAGCGGTACCGGTCGCGCCTGCGCCGGTCGTCGCCGCCCAGCGCATTCCCGTGGTCATGGTGGTCGATGACTCGATCACCATGCGCAAGGTCACCGGACGCGTGCTCGAACGCAACAACATGGAAGTGCTGACCGCGAAGGACGGCGTGGACGCGGTGGAAAAAATGGCCGAGCGTGTTCCCGACCTGGTGCTGCTGGACATCGAAATGCCGCGCATGGACGGTTACGAAGTCGCACAGAACATGCGTTCCGATCCGCGACTCAAGGATGTTCCGATCATCATGATCACCTCGCGCACCGGCGACAAGCATCGCCAGCGGGCGATGGACATCGGCGTCGACCGCTACCTGGGCAAGCCTTACCAGGAGCTCGAGTTGATGCGAAATGTGTTCGAAGTGCTTGGCATGGAGGCCGTCAATGACTGAACACGGCGTTCGCGTCGCCTTGCTGGCGCGCGCCGGCATGGCCCGCGATCAACTGCATCGCGCGCTCAATGAGGCTGGTGCGGAAATCGTGGCCGAAGGCGACCCTGCCGACCTGGATCCCAAACAGGTTGCCGACTGCCGGCCGACCGTGTTTCTGGTCAGCCTGGAGCCTTCGATCGAAAAAGCCCTCGACAAGTTCGACGGACTGCTTGCGGCGCCCGGCATCGAGGTGATGTTCGACGATGCCGAGGTCACAGGCAAACTGGATGGCTGGGATCTCAATCGTTGGGCACGGCACGTGGCCAGTAAACTGCTCGGCGGCGAAACCTTGCCACCGGCGCCCACCGACGCAATCTTCGTGGAAGAGGGTGAAGTCACCCTGCGTCCGGGCCTGCCGCCCACGCCGGCAGAGCTGATGGACCACGCCAAGCTCGAGGACTACACGGCCGAGAGTTCTGAACTCGCCGATTGGGTTCCGACCAGTCCGTCGCTGACGCCCGCGCCGGGCGCCGCCGGCGCCGATGACGCGTCCGCCGAGACCACGTTTTCCTGGGATGGTTCGCAGGAGGCGGTTGGCGACGGCAGCGAAAGCGAGTTCAGCCTGGACACGGACCTTGGCATCGACGTCGACCTGGGCGAGCTCGAATTCGCGCCGACGCCGGATCCGGCCGAGCCGGCCGCGCAGGAATCCGCCGAGCCGATCCTGGGCGATATGGAATTCGGCGAGTCGATTCGATTCTCCAGCTTCAACGAAGAGCAGCCCGAGGTACTCGGCGACATTGACGCGGACGTCGCGCAACTGGCGGCGCAGTTGGAGGCGTTCGAAAAAACCGATCAGCGTGCAGCGGCGATCGAGCCCGATTTCGCCAAGGCGCCGACGGAGCCCTCGGACGCCCGCGACGACGCGAACATCGTCGCGGTCGTGAGCAAGAAATCCGTTGCAGAGAAAAAGGCGGCCGAGAAAGCGGCGCCCGAGCCGGCTGCCGCGCCTCCGGCCGCCGCGGCCATCGATTTCAGCAATCTGGCCCTGGCGCCGATGGAAGGCGAGTTGCCGCCTGCGCCGCCGATCGTGCCAGCGTTTTCCCAAGCGCGCGAAACGGTCGAACTGCAGCTCGGCGACTTGAGCCTGGAATCATCGACGCCCACCGTTCACGAGGGCCTGGGCGCAGTGCTCATCCTCGCCGGACTGGGCGGCCCTGACGCCGTGCGCCAGCTATTGTCCAGCCTGCCGGAAAAGTTGGCGGTGCCGGTGTTGCTCTATCAGCACCTGGAAGTCGGCAAGCACGAGCGCCTGGTCGAACAACTGGCCAAGATCAGCCGGCTCCCGGTGGTCCTGGCTCGCGACGGCGCGGTTCCGGAACCGGGCAAAGTCACGTTGCTGCCAGCCGGAATGACGGCGGTCGCCAATGGCAATTCGCTCCGCTTCACCTCGGGTAGCTTGTCGCAATTGATCACCGCCTTGCCGGCGCACGACAGCATGATCATCGTGCTCAGCGGCGCCGAGGCGCAGCTGGTTCCACTCATCCTGGCAGTGAAGGAAGAGGGTGGCCTGGTGCTCGCGCAGGATCCCGAAGTATGTTTCGACGCCGCCGCGGCGGACGCGATGCGTCGTGAAGGCGCGCCGGTGTTCCCGGCTTTGGGCCTGGCGAAGCAGATCTCCACGCGCTGGCCGGTTTGATCCAGGAGCTTTTCGATGAATACCCCACAGCGTGACATCCGCGGCGTGTTGATCACCGTCAACCAGGGCCGCTTGTTGCTGCCCAACGCCAGCGTCGCCGAGGTGATCACCTTCTCGGATCCGGAGCCGGTGGAAAACGCACCCGGCTGGATGCTCGGACAGATTCGCTGGCGCGGCTGGCGCCTGCCGCTGTTGTCCTTCTCGCGCTTCGCCGGCTGGTCGGATGAAGAAGGCCAGGTCGGCGCAAAAGTGGTGGTGCTCAAGGCGTTGGGCGGTAATCCGAAACTTCCGTACTTCGCGGTGCTCTCACAGGGCTTTCCGCGCCTGGTGACCGTGGCCCATTCGGCCCTGGCCGAGGTGCACAGCATCAAGGAGTTGCCGATCGGCATCTACTCGATGGTGACCCTCAACGGCGATCCGGCGGCCGTGCCCGACCTGATGAGCCTGGAATTGCTGATCGACAAGGCGCTGACGAAGGCAGCCTAACGCCAATCGCCGAACAGGGCGTTCAGCGCCGCGATCGCCGCCAATCCCGCGGTTTCGGTGCGCAGGATGCGAGGACCCAGTCGCAGACCTTCGAACCCCGCCGTGCGCACGGCGGCCCGGTCGCGATCGGACAGTCCGCCCTCCGGCCCGATCAACAGACAAACGCTGTCGTGGCCGCCGACGTCCAGGCTGGCCAGCGTCCGTCCTGCTTCCGGATCCAGGATGTAGCGGCCCGCGCTGCGCTCGCCGGCGGCGAAATTCGCCAGCGTCTGTGGTTCGAGCAGCTGCGGCAATCGCGCCCGGCCGCTTTGCTCGCAGGCCGACGCGAGCACGCCGCGCCAATGCTGCAACTTCTTCTCCAGGCGTTCGCCATCGAGCTTGACCTCCGTGCGCTCGGTGAGCACGGGCGCGATGCAGGCCACGCCGAGTTCCGTGGCTTTTTGCAGGATCAAATCCATCTTCTCGCCGCGGGCGATGCCTTGCGCCAGGGTGATGCGCAGCGGCGATTCGTTGCCAGGCTCGACGCGATCGAGCAGTTCGGCCTCCGCGGATTTCTTGCCAACCGACACCAGGCGCGCGCGGTAATCGCCTCCATCACCATTGAAGAGCACGAAACCGTCACCGACACCCAGGCGCAACACGCGCACCAGATGGGCGACGACGGGCTCCGGCAAGGCCACGCGCATGGCCACGGCCATCGGTGCATCCAGGTAGACACGCGTGCTGCGCATCAGGAAACGGCCTCATTCAAGGCGGAACCAGTAACTTCGGCCAGGTGTTGCAGGGACGTTTCGTCGATGCAATACGGTGGCATCCAATACAGGACGTCACCGAGCGGGCGCAGCACCACGCCCCTGGACAGCGCGTGCCGGTAGGCGCGCAGGCCGCGTCTTTCACCACTGGCGAACGGACGCCGGCTCTTGCCATCGGCAACCATCTCGATCGCCAGGATCATACCCGTCTGCCTGACCTCGGCTACGTGCTTGTGTTCCCGCAATGGCGCCGCAAGTTCGGCCATGCGCCGGGCGGTTTGCGCATTGCGCTGCAATACCGGTTCGGCGGCGAAGATCGCCAGCGAAGCCAGCGCCGCGGCGCAGCCAAGCGGGTTGCCGGTGTAACTGTGCGAATGCAGGAACGCCCGCTCGCGACTCTCGTCGAGGAACGCGTCGTAGATCGCCGCCGTGGTCAGCACCGCCGACATCGGCATGAAGCCGCCGGTCAGCCCCTTGGACAGGCACAGGAAATCCGGGGCGATCGCTGCCTGCTCGCAGGCGAACATGGTGCCGGTGCGGCCGAAACCGACCGCGATTTCATCGGCAATCAGGTGCGCACCATGGGCGCTGCAAATTTCCCGGGCCCGCTGCACATACGCCGGGTGGTGCATGCGCATGCCGCCGGCGCATTGCACCAGCGGTTCCAGGATCAAGGCGCAGATCTCGCCGTCATGGGCGGCGAAGATGGACTCGAGCGCTTCGGCCTGGCGCAATGCGAATGCTTGCGCGGACTCGCCCGGCCCGGCGTCATAGGCATCGGGCGAGGGCGCGAACAGCGGCGTCAGGAGCAAGGGCGCGTAGGTGCGCCGGTACAACGGAATGTCGCCCATCGACAGTGCGCCGATGGTTTCGCCGTGGTAGCCATTACGCAGCGCGACAAACTTCTGCCGCTTGCTCTCGCCGCGATTGAGGAAGCTGTGGAAGCTCATCTTCAGCGCGATTTCGATCGCCGCCGAGCCGTTGTCGGCATAGAAGACGCGGGCAAGGCCCGGTGGCGCAATGTTCAGCAGGGCTTCGGCCAGCTGCACGGCAGGCGCGTGGCTGAAGCCGGCAAAGATCACATGCTCGAGTTCCCCAGCCTGGCGGGCAATCGCCGCGGCGATGCGCGGCTCGGCATGGCCGAACAGGTTGGTCCACCAGGAGCTGACCGCGTCCAGGTAGCGGCTGCCGTCGACGCCTTCCAGCCAGGCGCCGCGGCCGCGGCGGATCGGAATCAGCGGCAACGTATCGGGATGCTCGGCCATTTGCGTGCAGGGATGCCAGAGCACCGCCAGGTCGCGCGTCCGCAGATGCTCGGCCTCTGCTAGCATCTGGGCATTGCTTTCAGTCTTGTGCATGCGCCCATGATCCCGACCCGCCGCCCTTCTGTCCATGCGCCCGGCGGTCGCTGTCGGCGTTCCCGGAGTGCAGGCTGATGCCGGTCCTGCCGATCATCCATGCCCGCCAGGAAGTGGAATCCGGTGTTTTCCGCCGCGAAACCATCGACCTGGAGTTCTCCAACGGCGAGCGGCGCAAGTACGAGCGCCTGTCCAGCCGTGGGCATGGCGCCGTGATGATTGCGGCGATTCCCGAGCCCGGCACCATCCTGCTGATTCGCGAATACGCCGCCGGCGTGCATCGCTACGAGCTGGGCTTGCCGAAGGGCCGGATGGATGCCGGCGAGGGCGTGCTGGAGGCAGCCAATCGCGAGCTGAAGGAGGAAACCGGGTTCGGCGCGCGCAAGCTTACCCACTTGCGCCCCATCACGCTGGCGCCGGGCTACATGACCCACGAAATCCAGCTGGTGCTGGCCGAGGATCTTTATCCCGAGCGCCTGCCGGGCGACGAACCCGAGGAACTCGAGGTCGTGCCCTGGCGATTCGATGCCTTGCACGAGCTGGTCCTGCGCGAGGATTGTTCGGAAGG
>JBAZBG010000088.1:0-7625 GCA_041671585.1 Arenimonas sp.
TTCAAACTGGCGCTGCGCAACCTGGGTACGCTGCTGTTGTTCTACCTGCCCGTGGCCGTGATCGCATTCGTCGGCTTCATGATTCTCGCGCTGGTGGCGGCGCTGGTCGGCGGCATGCTCAGCCTGGGCAGTCCGCTACTTGCGGCGCTGGTGCTCGTGCCCCTGGGCATGTTGTTCGTGCTGGTGTTGTACGCCTTGATGTTTACCTTCTTCTACCACGCCTGGCGCGACACGCTGGGCGCGGGCGTTGCTGTGCCGCCCGAGCACCAGATCGCGGTCTGATCAGAGCAGGCCGGCCTGGGCCAGTTGCGCCAGCTGCCAGAAGAATCGGCCGAGCAAGCCCAGGGCCAGTGCGAACAGCAGGACCAGTTGCGCATAGAGGATGGCGCGGGCCCAGCGCGGCATCGGCGCGTGCGCCACCACGCGGGTATTGGCGAGCAGATCGTGCAGCGCGCGACGATCGGCGTTCCACCCGGCCAAGGCGTGACCGAGGTTGAAAGTCAGCCAGTTCAGGGTACCGGCGAGGAATCTCGCCGCGGCCCGTTGCCAGCGCAGGCGCTCGCCGCGCGGACCGATCACGATCATGCCAAGCAGCCGCTTGCCCGGCGTCGCCTGCCAGCGGCTGGCCTCGAAACAGATGAAATAGATCGCCGCCACGCCGGCGGCCAGCAGCGCCGCGCCGGCCAACGCCAGGCTCAGGCGCGCGAGCGCCAACTGCACGGAAAGCAACAGGGACGTATCAAGCAGCAACGCTTGCAACAAGCCCGAGAGCGACGGCATGGCCTGTGGCGCGGCCAGCATCTTCGCCAGCATCCAGTCCTCCAGCAAGCCGACCAGACCGCGCATTTCCGTCCACGCCGCGCCCAGCGGCAGCGCCAACAGCAACAGCACGATCGGCGCGAGCAGCAGCCAATCGAATTCGTAGGCGAGAAACCGCCGCCAGAAACCGGCCGGCGTCGCGCCGCACGCGAGCGTGTGGCTGTCGCGCAACGCAGGCGAGCGGGCGCTGCGGCGGCGCAGGGTCTCGCTGAAGTCGCGGGGAGCGGGTGGCGGCAAGCGTCGGTTCGGGCTCACTGCGCCACGGTACTGCGATCGGTGCGCCTGCGCAGCAAGCGCGCCATCAGTATGCCCAGCTCGTACAACAGGCACATCGGCACCGCCAGCATGATTTGCGACAGACCGTCGGGCGGCGTGATGATGGCGGCGACGATGAAGATGGCGACAATCACGTAGCCGCGCCAGTCGGACAACTGCTTGGGCGTGACCCAACCCAGGATCACGGCGATCATCACCGCGACCGGCACTTCGAAACTCACGCCACCGGCCAGGAACATCACCAGCACGAAATCCAGGTAGTGGCTGATGTCGGCCATCATGGTCACGCCGGCCGGCGCGGTGCCGCTCAGGTAGGCGAACATCACCGGCAACAGCAGGAAATAGGTGAAAGCGCAGCCGCAATAGAACAACGCCGTCGCCGCCACCAGCAGCGGTCGCGCCAGCCGCTTTTCCTGCTGGTACAAGCCCGGCGCCACGAACGCCCACAGCTGATACAGCACCACCGGCATGGCCAGCATCAGGGCGACGAAGAACGCCAGCTTCATCGGCACGAAGAACGTCGATGTCACTTCGATCGCGATCAGCTGGCCGCCTTTGGGCAGTGAGCGCAACAAGGGCGCGGCGAGCAACGCATAGAGCCGATCGGAAAACGGCAACAACGCAACGAAGGCCAGGCCCACGGCCAGCACCGAGCGCAGCAGGCGGGAACGAAGTTCCAGCAGATGTGCGATCAGGCTTTCTTCGGGCGGCCCGGCAGCAGCAGTCATGGCGCGCCAGCCGCCTTGGGTTCGGTCGCGGCGTCGGCCGGCTTGGTGTCGCGCCGTTCGCTGGCGGCATCGGCCGGCGTGGTATCGCGCGGTTCGCTGGCGGCGTCGGCCAGGTCCGTCTCGAGTTTGCCCAGCTCGTTCGCGGCGTCGCTGAAACCGGCCTCCGCGTTGCCCAGCTCGTCGCGCAATTCTTTTTCCAGCGCCTGCATTTGCGGCTGCAAATCCGACAGCGGCGTGCTCAGGCTGCGCTTGAGCTCCTCACTGGCCAACTCGCGCTCGAACTCGGCCTTGACCGAATACCACTGCGCACGCGCCCTTCGCACCCACAGGCCGGCGAAGCGCGCGGCCTTGGGCAGACGCTCGGGGCCGAGCACCAGCAAGGCGACGACCGCGATGATCAGAAGTTCACTGAAGCCGACGTCGAACATCGGGAACCGCCGGTCTTGGGGTCAATCTTTGTGCGAGTCGTTGTGCAGGCTGGCGTCGGGCTTTTCGGCCTTGTCGGCTTCCGGTTTTGCTTCCTCGCCACTGACCCCTTTCTTGAAGCCTTTCACGGCGTCACCGAGGTCCGAGCCGATGTTTTTCAGCCGCTTGGTGCCGAAAATCACCAGCACGATTACCAGGATGAGCAACAATTCTTTCCAACCCAAGCCCATGGCCGTGTCCTTTGAAAATCAATGCACAGGATAGCGCAGTGGCCGGGCGACCGCCTTAATTCAGCGGCTCCGGGTCTTGCCGGACGGTGCTCTCCTCGAGCTTGTCGCGGAAGGCGATCACCGCATCCGAGCCGGCGCCCGCGCGGCCCTCGAAGATGGCGCGCGCCGTGTTGCCGCGGCCGTACACGGCCTGGTTGGATTTGTTGTCGATGCCCAGCCGGGTGCCGTCCAAAGCGACACCGGCGAACAAGCCGCGGGCCCGGGAGTAGCTGTAGATCTCCGCCTTGAGCTTTTCATCGGTGCTGGCCTGGGCACTGCGCCCGACCGGTCCGGCTGCGACGCTGGCATCGGCGCCCAGGGTGAACTTGCCGTTGACGATCGAATCGACGCCGCGCGCGCTGCGGAAAACCAGGATCACGTCCGCCGACTGCACGCCGGCCTGGAAGCCGAAGCTGCCGCCGGTCAAGGTGATGAAGCTGGGATGCGACCAGGAGCCGTCCTTGCCACGGATCGCGATCAGGCCGCGGCCGCGGCGACCGCCGACGACGAAGCTGGCCTTGACCACATCCGGGATCACCGCGATGGCTTCCGCCTCCTCCAGCAGGTTGGACGGGATCGAATCCTCCGGAATGCGCAGGATTTCGGTCAGCACGCGGCCGGCTTCGTCGGCCCGGCGGTCTTCAACCTCGCCGGCAAATGCGGGCTGGGCAAGGCTGAACAGCAACACGGCAGCGAGCGGGGTAAAGAGTCGGCGCATGGGTAGTCTCCGGGGAAGCGGGGGGGCAAGGTGGCCCGAGGCAAAGGAAGCAGGATGAACCGTTCTTCATGTATGGGATGATAATTTGAGTGCCTGGCATTGGAACAGTTCCCATGAGTCCACGTTTTCGCGACGGCGTTTCGGTCGCGCCCCCGCTGCGCACAGCGCTGTTGCTGGTCAACCTGGGCACGCCGGAGGCGCCGACGGCGAGCGCGGTGCGGCGCTACCTCAGCCAGTTCCTGCACGATTACCGCGTCGTCGAGATGAGCCGCTGGCTGTGGTGTCCGTTGCTGCATTTCGTCATCCTGCCCCTGCGTTCGGGCAAGGTGGCGCGCAATTACGCTCGCATCTGGACAGCCAAGGGGTCGCCGCTGCTGGCGCTCAGCCGCGAGCTGGGCGACGTGTTGCAGGCGCAATTGCCGGAATTCGAAGTGCGCGTCGCGATGCGCTACGGGCAGCCGGCGATCGCCGAGGTGTTGCGCGAATTGCAGGGCAAGGGCATGCGCCGCTTGCTGGTGCTGCCGCTGTATCCGCAATACTCGGCATCGACCGTGGCCTCGGTGCACGACGCGGTGATGGCCGAACTGTGCGGCTGGCGCTGTTTGCCCGAATTGCGCCTGATCAACGACTACCATGTCGATGACGCCTGGCTCGATGCGCTGGCTGCCAGCGTGCAGAACCATTGGGACCTGCACGGCCGCGGTGAGCACCTGCTGATTTCCTTTCACGGCCTGCCGCAGCGCTTCGTCGATGCCGGCGATCCGTACGAGGCGCAGTGCGCCGCCGGCGCGCAAGCATTGGCGCGACGACTGCAACTGGCGGACGGGCAATGGTCGACCAGTTTTCAATCGCGTTTCGGCCGCGAGCCGTGGCTGCAACCGTTCACCGACAAGACGCTGGAGTCGCTCGCGCAACAGGGCCGGAAAATCGTCGACCTGGTCTGCCCGGGTTTCGCCGTCGATTGCCTGGAGACGCTGGAGGAAAACGCCGTCACCAACGCCGCGTTGTTCCAGCGCGCCGGCGGCGGCGAATTGCGATATATCCCCGCGCTCAATGCCACCCCCGGACACGCCGCCGCGCTGGCCACGCTGGCGCGCCGGCACGCGCAGGGCTGGCCGCATTGAGCCGGGAAATTTCGCTGGCCTGCGCCCGCGGCACCTTGACTGCGCTGCGCAGCGGCAAGGCCGAGGGACCGAAACTGCTGGCCCTGCATGGCTGGCTCGACAACGCCGCCAGCTTCGTGCCGCTGCTGCCGCACCTGGGCGATTTCGATGTGGTCGCGCTGGACTTGCCCGGACACGGCGGCAGCGCGCATCGGCTGCCTGGCTATGACTACGTGTTCGTCGACTGGATCCACGATGTGCTCGACGCGCTCGACGCGCTCGGCTGGTCGCGCGCGAACCTGCTCGGTCATTCGATGGGCGGCGCGATCGCCACCCTGGTGGCCGCGGCGGCGCCCGAGCGGGTCGAGCGCCTGGCCCTGATCGAAGCGCTCGGCCCGATCGCCGGCATCGCCGAAGAAGCGGGCACGCGCCTGCGCCAGGCGGTCACCGCCCGGCGCGCGCTGGACAGCAACAAGAGCGCGCGCGTGATCGCCGATCTGCAGACGGCGGTGGACTTGCGCATGGCGGCCTCGCAGATGAGCCGCGATGCGGCCTGCCTGATCGTGGCCAGGAATCTGCGCCCGGTCGCCGACGGGTTTGTCTGGCGCAGCGATCCGCGGCTGACCTTGCCCACGCATGTACGCACCGACGAAAGGTTCATCCGCAGCTGGATTCGCGCCATCGAAGCGCCGACGCTGGTCGTCGCTGCCGATCCGGCGCCGCCGTATTTCACGCCGGAAGCGCGCGACCAGCGCATTGCCGAGTTGCGCCATGGCCGGGTCGAAGTGATCGCCGGCGGGCATCACCTGCATATGGAGCAGGCGGAGTTGGTGGCGGGAGTGGTGGTGCCGTTTTTGCGCGGTGCGGCGTAGGGGCGTTCGCGGCTGGCTTCCAACAGACGCATGTCTGGTCAGCCGCTCCCACTTGGGCGTGGGGCCGAGTTAGTTTTTGCTGGAGTCGAGTTGTACGACCAGGGCCACGTATTCCCGGAAATCGATTCGGGCGTCGGGCGTGGTGTCGACCGAGGCCAGCGACGGTGCGTCGGCGCCGGCATCCTGGATGATCGGCAGGGTGTCGAATTCGCCGGCTTCCAGAAAACCACTGTGGTCGATATCGACCGCGCGAAACTGCACCGGCAAGCGCTGATAGACCACCGGCCGGCCCCGCGTCTTGAGACCGGCCTTGAATTCTTCGGGCGAAAGCTGCTGGTCGTGATTGCGGTCCATGCGCGCGAACAAGGCTTCCGGCGAACCGTACGCCGCGGCAGAGCGGGCCAGAAATCTCGGTGCCGGCGAGGGTGGTGGCGACACGCTCGCAGCGGGCACGGCAACGGGCGCCGGCTGGCCGGGCGCCGCCGCCTGCACGGCCGCGGCGCCAACCAGGGTCAGCGTTGCAATCGACAAGAAGAAGACCCGCGAGCCGCCAGAATACTTGCCCATGCTGCTGCCTCTATTTGGTTTCCTGTGTGTGTTGCAAGGTCAATTGCGCACGACTGTTGGACTGCGTCTGCGTATAGATCACCGAACGTTCCGGCTTGGAAAACGCCAGCATCGATCCTTCGGCGCCGGTCTGCATCGACATCGTGGTGGTCCAACCCTGGCCGGTCATGCTGGTTTCGATGTCGTGCATGAGCGAGGCCGAAGGCTTGTCCGCTCCGAACACGAGCGAGGTCGTCGGGCCGACCCGCACGATGTTCTCGACGGTCTGGCCGGTCGGCACATAGACGTCCTTGGGGAAGTCCGCGGGCACACTCAGGTTGCCGCCGGACTGCATCTGCACCTGGCCGGCATCGAAGGAAGCGGAGGCCGTCGCCTGGTCGGCGCTGGCATCGGCCTGTGCGGTCGCCGTCTCGGCGGCGTCCTTCTTGCAGCCAGCGAGCAGGAGCGAACAGAGCATCAGTATCAGGGTTGAGCGCAACATGGGTTCACCTCTCGCGTTGGGAATGTTCAGGACAACGTGGGACAGGGGCTTCAGGCGGACACCATGCGGCGCAATTCTGCCTTGATCGCCAGGCCCTCACCGTGCAGGTAGTCACGCTCTTGACGCCAATCCGGCCAGCGCGCCTCGACTTCCCGCCAGAAACGGCGCGAGTGATTACGCTGGACCAGGTGGCACAATTCATGAACGAGAACGTATTCATACGCGCTCGGCCGGCCGAGCACCAGCGCCAGGTCCAGCGACAGCGAATCGTTCGCGCTCAGCGAGCCCCACAGCGACGACAGCGGACGCAGTTTCAGCGCGATGGGCACCCGCGGCAGCGTCGGCAGGTACTTCGGCAGCCAGGCGCCCAGGTCGATGCGCGCCTGCTGCAGGTAGAACTCCTTGAGCGCCGAGCGCATCTGCCGGGCACTGCCGCTGGCCGGCAGGGTCAGCCGAACGCCGTGTTCGCCCAGCTCAGCGCGCGCAAAGCGGCCCTCGCACCACTGCACCGGCAGGCGCTGGCCGCGCAGGCTCAATTCGCCATCGTGTTCGCGCGCGAACGGCCGGGTCTCGGTTTTCGGGCGCTGGGCCAGCTGCTGCTGCAGCCAGTCTCGGTGTTCGAACAGGAAGGTTTCCGCCGCGCGCACCGAAGCGTTGCGCGGCACGGTCAGGCGCACGCCGCGCTCGTTGACGATCAGGCGCAGGCGGCGCGCGCGAACGTCGCGTACCCAGCGCACCGGCACCGACTCGCCATCGCGCAGGACCAGGCCGCGCAGCTCTTCGCTTTGCGGCGGCTCGGCAACGCGGAACCAGGAAAGCGTCATGCCGGGCGACGAAACGCCTTCAGGTTGGCGGCGGCTTGCGCCTGGACTTTCCCGCGCAACACCGGCGTCCAGCCCAGCAGCCAGCCGGACAGGCCAAGCGCCTGCCGCGACCAGGACCAGAAATCGAAGCGATCGCGGTGGTCGATGATGAGCCCGTCGCGAAACCTGAACTCGGCATCGATGATGTTGTGCACCAGGCGGCCGGTGGCGCTGAATCGGTAGCGTGGTTCCCAGTGGGCGTGGCCGTGCTGGTCGTCGGCATGGATAGCGGAAAACTGCAGCGACCAGGCGTCCATGCCCTTGGCGCGCGTGGCGGCGCACAGCATCCGCCACATCGCCGCGATTTCCTCGCGCCCGGCGAGCGTGAACACCTCGTCGCGGAAACGCGCATCGGGCGCGTAGCAGGCGGCCATGGCGTCGGCATCGAGCGCGGCGAAGGCGCGATAGAAACGCGTCAGCAATTCGGCGTTGGCGTGCGTCGGCGTGGCTTCCATCGCGCCGATTCTAGCGCCAATTCCTACTGCTCGGGCTTGCTCAGCTTC
>JBAZBG010000089.1:0-7593 GCA_041671585.1 Arenimonas sp.
TTACACCTCGCGCGCCAAGGCCAATGCCAACGGCGATTACGTGCTGGCGGGCCTGCAGCCTGGCAGCTATCGCATTGATGTGTCAGCGAACGGAAAGACCAGTTCGCAGACGGTCACCCTGGCTGTCGGCCAGACCGCGAGTCTGAACTTGCCCGTGGCCGCCGCGGCGGCGCCCACGCTGGCGTCGGTGGTGGTTACCGGCGTTGTACTGACCGAGACCAGGACATCGGAGATTGCCACCTATGTCTCGCAGAAGCAGATCGAAGCATTGCCGCAAGGCACCCGCAACTTCCTGGCCTTCGCCGACACGGTGCCCGGAATGCAATTCAGTGTTGACGACAGCGGCAATACCAAGGTGCGCTCCGGAGCGCAAACCGCCTCGGCGATCAATGTGTTCATTGATGGCGTCGGCCAGAAGAATTACGTGACTACCGGCGGCGTCACCGGCCAGGACACCAGCCGGGGCAACCCCTTTCCCCAGTCGGCGATCGGCGAATACAAGGTGATCACGCAGAACTACAAGGCCGAGTTCGACCAACTCAGCAGCGCCGCGATCGTGGCCGTGACGCGGTCGGGCTCCAACAAGTTCGAGGGCAGCGCCTTTTGGGACCGCACCGACACCGACTGGCGCTCCAGGAGCCATTTCGAATCCAAGCCAGGCGCCACCAAGGCGATCTCACTTGACGAGCAGTACGGCATTTCCTTTGGTGGTCCGATCATCCAGGACCGGGCACATTTCTTTCTGGCCTACGAGGCCAAGAGCATCGAATCGCCAACGACATTCAACTTGGGGCGCGGCTACACCATCGATGAATTACCGCCCGAGTTCCAGACCGACTTCGGATCCGGCGTGTTCACCCGCCCGTTCCAGGAAGATCTCTATTTCGGCAAGCTCGATTGGCTGATCGGCGATGATCATTACTTCGAGCTGACCGCCAAGTATCGCAAGGAGTCCGAGCTCGTCCAGTTGGGTGGGCAGACGCTGCCATCGGCGGCGACCGACAATACCAACGACGAGACGCGCGTGGATCTGCGCTACCAGTTCACCCGCGGCGACTGGCTCAATGACGCCCATCTTTCCTACGAGAAGGCGTTCTGGAGTCCGCGGCCGCGTGAGTTTTCGCCCGGCTACGTGCTCAGCGACGGCAACTGGTGGGAAACCATCGCCCGCCGGGGCGGTGGCGAGAATTTCCAGGACAAGGGCCAGAAAGGC
Organism: Arenimonas sp.; assembly: GCA_041671585.1. GTDB lineage: Bacteria > Pseudomonadota > Gammaproteobacteria > Xanthomonadales > Xanthomonadaceae > Arenimonas. The sequence goes on from JBAZBG010000089.1 coordinate 1,214, forward strand.
ATCGCCTTCCAGAATGACCTGACTTTCAACGGCTGGGATGGTCACATTGTCAAGGTGGGAATCAAGTACAAAGTCATCACCATGGACACGGCGGAGCAGCGCCAATTCAACCCACAGTTCTTCTATGACATCCACGAAAGCCTGGTCGTGCCGACGCATGTGGACCTCGGTGCGCCAATCTCCAGTCTGGGCGACGGCACGGTAACCTCGCGCAACAAGCAGTTCGGCATCTACGTCCAGGACGACTGGGAGGTCAACGACAAGCTCATGCTGAATCTGGGCATTCGCTGGGACTATGAATCGACCCCCAGCCACGAGGATTTCGTCACTCCCGCCGATGTCGTCGCCGCGCTGGAGGCATCCAACACCAACCAGCCCAGTTCGGGCATCGACATCAACGACTACATCAGCACCGGCAGCAATCGCAAGGCCGACAAGGACAATTGGGCGCCTCGACTGGGCTTCTCATACGACCTTGGCGCGGATCAGCGGCACGTGATCTTCGGCGGAATTGGTCGCTCCTATGATCGCAACCTGTTCGATTACCTGCAGAACGAAGTGTCAAAAGGCAGTTGGAGCAACTTCAGCTTCGACTTCAACACTCCAATGCATCCGTGCGGTGGATCGACCTGCTTTGCCTGGGATCCCAGCTACACGGATCCGGACGTCCTGCGAGCGCTGGCGGTGGCCAGCGGATCGCGCGAGGTATGGCTGAACAACAATGACCTGGAGGTTCCCTATTCCGACCAGTTCAGCCTGGGAATGCGCAATATCATTGCCCTCTGGGGCAATGACTGGACCACCGAGATCACCTTGTCGCACGTTGCCAGCTACGATGGCATTGCGCTGCAACTTGGCAATCGCCGCGCCGACGGCAGCTTCTTCCCAAATCCGGGCGACACGGATGGCACGCCTTGGGGGCAGGGTTTCGCGCCGTTCGGCAACATGATCCTGGTCAACAACGCGCTGGAAACCAAGTCCAACGCGCTGTACCTGCGCATTGAAAAGCCCTATAGCCGCGCGTCAAGGTGGGGCTTTACCGCCGCTTATACGTTCACGGATGCGGAGCAGAACAGCAACGTCAATGGATTCCCGTTCGTACTCAACCAGCCCACCATCGAGGACTACGGCCGGTTCCCGGGTCTGGTGTCCAGGCATCGCCTGGTCACCACCGGCATCTACGATGGCCCGTGGGGGATCACGCTATCGGCCAAGCTGGCCGTGGCCAGCTCCCAGCCCCGCTATATCAATGACTGCAATGAAGTGTCGCCGAACCTGTGCCATTTCGACGCCTACACGCCAGACGAAACGTTCAAGCAGTTCGACCTGGCCGTCTCCAAGGAATGGGAGGCATGGGGTGGCGTGAAGTTCCGGCTGCGCGGCGATGTGCTCAATGTATTCAACTGGGACAATTATTCCGGCTACGACGATTGGAGAGGCTGGATCTTTCCGGACGTGAATCCCAATTTCGGCAAACCGACGAGTAGCGCCCTGCCGACCCGCACCTTCAAGCTGTCGGTCGGCGTCAGCTGGTGATGACACCCAGCGACCATTCGCCACGCGCGGATGGTCGCTGGCTTCCTAGGAATAATTAGCGATGCGCCAATCGGTGGTGAGGTTCCTTTCCCCGGTCGTGTTGGCGCTGCTGGTGGCAGTCAGCGGTTGCGCCGGTACGCGGCCCATACCGCAACAAGCGCCCGATCTTGCGCCGATCGCACGAGCGCCGCTGACAGAACTGCCGCCGCTATTCGACGACCTGGAGCGGCGCAGTTTCGAGTACTTCTGGGAGCTGGGTAACGCAAACAATGGCCTGGTGCCCGATCGCTGGCCGAGCAAGTCGTTTTCCAGCATCGCGGCGGTCGGCTTTGGCCTGACAAGCTACGGCGTCGGCGTCGAGCGTGGTTGGATCAGCCGCGAGCAGGCGCTGCAACGCAGCCTGGCGACCCTGCGCTTCTTCGCCGAGGCGCCGCAGGGCCCAGCGGCCGAGGGCATGAGCGGACACAAGGGATTCTTCTATCACTTCCTCCAGATGGACACCGGCGCCCGCGATGGCGGCTCCGAGCTGTCGACCGTCGATACCACCCTGCTGGTGTCCGGCATGCTGTTCGCGCAGTCGTACTTCGACCGCGATACCGCGGACGAACGCGAAGTCCGCGCCCTGGCCGAGCGGATCTACCGACGCATCGACTGGACCTGGGCGCAGGCGCGTCCGCCGCGGATCGGGATGGGCTGGTCGCCGGAGAAAGGCATGCTCGATCCAGACTGGCATGGCTACAACGAGGCGATCCTGGTCTACATCCTCGCGCTGGGGTCGCCGACGCATCCGGTCGGCGCGGATGCCTACGCGGCGTGGTCCTCGACCTACGATCGCAGCTGGGGCACCTTCCATGGCCAGGAGCACCTGAGCTTTCCGCCGCTGTTCGGCCATCAGTACTCGCATGTGTGGATCGATTTCCGCGGCCTGCAGGACGACTACATGCGCGGTCGCGGCATCGACTACTTCGAGAACAGTCGCCGCGCGGTGTATTCGCAGCGCGCCTACGCGATCGCCAACCCGGCCAATTGGCGAGGTTACGGCGAGAATGTGTGGGGACTGACCGCCAGCGATGGCCCGATCGATGCCACGTTCGATTATCAGGGCGAGCCGCGCGTGTACCGGACCTATTCGGCGCGCGGTGCCGGCATCGAATACACCCTTGATGACGGCACCATCGCTCCGACTGCGGCGGCGGCGTCGCTGCCATTCGCTCCGGAGATCGTCATCCCGGCGATCACGGAAATGCACCGGCGCTACGGCAAGGACATTTATCGCAGGTACGGTTTCGTTGATGCCTTCAACCCCAGCTTTGACTACCCGGTGAGGCCCCGGCACGGCAAGGTGGTATCCGGCATCTGGGTGGACGATGATTACATCGGTATCGACCAGGGGCCGATCGTGCTGATGATCGAGAACCATCGCAGCGAGTTCGTCTGGAAGGTGATGCGCAAAAATGCGCACATCCGTCGTGGCCTGCAACGAGCAGGCTTCACCGGTGGCTGGCTGCGCCACCCCGCTGTTGTAGGAGCGGCTTCAGCCGCGATTCCAACAGGCGGGTCGAAGGCCGGAGCTATCGCGGCTGAAGCCGCTCCCACGATTTCGCGGCTGCATTGACTGCCGTGCGATGGTTGAGGCTGCTGCCGCTGGTGATACTCGTTTTGGTCGGTTGCGGGCGCACGCAGGACGATCGCGAGGTGGTGACTTTCTGGGCGATGGGCTACGAAGGCGAAGTGGTCGCGCAACTACTGCCGGATTTCGAGCGCACGCATCCGGGTATTCGCGTCCAGTTACAACAGCTGCCGTGGACGGCGGCGCATGAAAAATTGCTGACCGCGTTCGCCGGCGATGCCTTGCCGGACGTCTGCGGCCTGGGCAACACCTGGGTGCCCGAGTTCGCGGCGCTCGGCGCGCTGCAACCGCTGGATGCGAAGATCGCCGCCACGCCGTCGCTCGACGCCGGCGATTTTTTCCCCGGCATCTGGGACACCGGCGTGGTCGACGGCAAGGTCTATGGCCTGCCCTGGTACACCGAAACGCGCTTGCCGTATTACCGCACCGACCTGTTGGCCAAGGCCGGCATCGCCCGGCCGCCGCGCAACTGGGACGAATGGCGCGTGGCCATGGCCGCGGTCAAGGGCGAGGTAGGGCCGCAGCGCTACGCCATCCTGCTGCCCTTGAATGAGTTCGAGCCGCTGCTCAACCTGGCGATCCAGCAGCCGGATCCCTTGCTGCGCGATGGCGGCCGCTACGGCAATTTCCGCAGCGCCGGCTTCAAGCGCGCGCTGGGTTTCTACAAGGAAATGTTCGACAAGGGTTGGGCGCCGCGGGTGACCAACAACCAGATCTCCAACGTCTGGGACGAATTCGGCCGTGGCTATTTCTCGTTTTACATCAACGGGCCCTGGAACATCGCCGAGTTCAAGAGGCGCCTGCCGAAAGAGCAGGCGTCCTCGTGGATGACCATGCCCTTGCCCGGGCCCGATGGGCCCGGCGCGTCGGTTGCTGGCGGCATCACGCTGGTCGTCTTCGCGCGTTCGCAGCACCAGGAAGCGGCCTGGCAGTTGATCCAATACCTGTCCGGGCCGCAAGTGCAGGCGCGCTTCCATGAGTTGACTGGCAACCTGCCGTCGCGTCGCTCGCCCTGGAACGCGGCCACGCTCGCCAACGATCCCTACGCCAAGGCCTTCCGCGATCAGCTCGAACGAGCGAAGCCGACGCCGAAGGTGCCCGAGTGGGAACGCATCGCCAACGAGATCCTGCTGGTCGCAGAGCAGATGGTCGACGGTAAGTTGGACGTTGATGCCGCCGCCGCCGAGCTGGATCGACGCGCCGACCTGATCCTCGAGAAGCGTCGTTGGATGCTCGACCAGGCGGCGGCGAAATGAACGGCAGCGGACGACTCGCCGGCTGGATGTTCGTCGCGCCGGCGCTGCTGGTGATCGCATTGTTCTTCGTGCTGCCGGTGCTCGCCGCGCTGGCGCTGAGCGTTACCGATTTCGACATCTACGCGCTGGCCGATCGCCGCAACCTGCGTTTTGTCGGTCTCGGCAATTACCTGGCGCTGCTGGCCAATCCGCTGTTCTGGAAGGCACTCGGCAACACCCTGTACTTCGTAATCGTCGGCGTGCCGCTGTCGATCGCCGTGTCCCTGGCCGCGGCCTTGTTGCTGCATTCCAGGCTCGGCCGCTTCAAGCCATTTTTCCGTACGGCATTCTTCGCGCCGGTGGTAACCACGGTGGTCGCGGTCGCGGTGATCTGGCGTTACCTTTTTCACACCCGCTACGGTCTGGTGAATTGGGCGCTGTCCGGCATCGGCTTCGACCCGATCGACTGGCTTGGCGATCCGCATTGGGCGATGCCGACGATCATTCTGTTCGCGGTCTGGAAAAACTTCGGCTACAACATGATCATCTTCCTGTCCGGCCTGCAGAGTATTCCGGAAGATCTGTACGAAGCCGCGCGCATCGACGGCGCGTCCGCCTGGCGGCAGTTCCGCCATGTCACCTTGCCGATGCTCGGACCGGTGCTGTTACTGGTTGGCATCCTGACCATGGCCGGATATTTCCAGTTGTTCGCCGAACCCTATGTGATGACCCAGGGCGGGCCGCTCGAAAGCACGGTCAGCGTGCTGTACCTGATGTACGAACAAGGCTTCAAGTGGTGGAACCTCGGCACGGCGTCGGCCGTGGCCTTCATGCTGTTCGTGCTGATGGCCGGCATCACCAGCGGCCTGCTCTGGTTCGCAGGCCGGCGAGGGGCCGAATGAATCACCGCCTTGCCGCCGCGATCGTCAACGGCCTGCTGATCGGTTTGGCGATCCTCAGCCTGGCGCCGCTGCTGTGGATGTTGTCGGTGTCGCTGATGCAGCCGGGAGAAGCCAGCGCGTTTCCGCCGCCGTTATGGCCGAAGGCGCCGACGCTGGCCAACTATCGCGAATTGTTCGAGCGCGCCGGCATGGGCCGTTACCTGCTCAACAGCTTCGTCATCGCCAGCGCAACCACGTTGCTGTCCTTGCTGTTCAACGTGATGGCCGGCTACGCCTTCGCGAAGCTGCAATTCGCCGGTCGCGAGAAGATTTTTGCCGCCCTGCTTGGCGCCCTGGTGATCCCGGGGCAGGTGGCGATGATGCCGCTATTCCTCATGCTCAAGCAGATCGGCCTGGTCAACACCTATGCCGGAGCCATCGTGCCGGGGATGGCCGGCATCTTCGGCATCTTCCTGATTCGCCAGTACGCGCGCACGCTTCCCGATGAATTGCTGGAAGCCGCGCGCATCGACGGCGCCGGCGAGTTCCGCATCTTCTGGCAGATCGTGATGCCGGCGTTGAAGCCGATCCTGGTCACGCTGGCGATTTTCAGCTTCCTGGGTAGCTGGAACGATTTCATGTGGCCCTTGATCGTGCTGACCGACGGCCACCTGCACACCTTGCCGGTTGCCCTGGCCTCGCTGTCGCGCGAACACGTCCAGGACAACGAGATGATGATGGCCGGATCGGTGGTGACGGTGTTGCCGGTGCTGTTCCTATTCCTGTCGCTGCAGCGCTATTACCTGCAGGGCCTGCTGCTCGGCAGCGTGAAGGGATGAGTGCGTCCTGGCTGCTGGCGTTGGCGCTGTTTGCGGCGTCGTCGGACGCCGCAGAAACGAAGCTGCTCGACAATTTCGAAACCATCGATGCCTGGAGCAGCGTTGCGTCCGATGAGGTCAAGGCCAGCCTGCGCCAGGCCGATGGCGTCGCCGGCAAGGCCATGTGCCTGGACTACGATTTCAATGGTGTGTCCGGTTACGCGGTGGCACGCCGCAAGCTGCCGATGGACTACCCGGCCAACTACGAATACGCGATCAA